>NZ_JBNYXW010000027.1:0-47469 GCF_051380875.1 Janthinobacterium woesei | reverse complement strand
TACTTTGTCAACCTTCGTTTTTCAGCGCATTGCGCTTAAAAACTTACTGCATCGCCGTTTCCGGTGATCCTCAACTGCCGCATTTGACTGCGTCTCATCGGGGAGGCGAACTATAGCAAAGCCCTGCCCGCCCCGCAAGGGCTATTTTGCGTACAAGTAAATATTGCTGTGTGATATCGTAGCGCCAGCAACATTCTGCCTCTCATCTACCTTGATCCCCATGCCTATCCCACACATTTCCCCCACCGCCAATCCCGTACTGGCCAGCGAACTCGACCATGCCATCAATAGCAAGACCAAGCCGCTGGGCAGTTTGGGCATGCTGGAAACCCTGGCCCGCCAGATCGGCCTGATACAGCAAAGCACACAATTGGCACTGCACAATCCAGCCATCATCGTTTTCGCGGCCGACCATGGCGTGGTGGCGGAAGGCATTTCTGCCTATCCGCAAAGCGTGACCTGGCAGATGGTGGAGAACTTCCTGGGCAATGGCGCCGCCATCAATGTCTTCGCCCGCCAGAGCGATTGCGCCTTATATATAGTAGATGCTGGCGTAAACCACGATTTCGGCCCGCGCGATGGCTTGCTTGACCGCAAGCAAGGCCCAGGCACACGCAATTTCGCCCAGGAACCCGCCATGAGCCAGGAGCAATGCCTTGCCGCCATGCAGGCAGGGATGGACCTTGCCGCCACGCTCGACGGCAATGTGCTGGGATTTGGCGAAATGGGCATCGGCAACACCACGGCCGCAGCCGCACTGATGCACAAACTGACCAACACGCCCGTCGCACAATGTGTGGGCGCCGGCACGGGCTTGTCAAAAGAGGGGGTGCTGCACAAACAGCAGGTGATCGAGGCGGCCGTCGCGCATCACGCGACAGTCAACGAGCCGCTAGCCGTGCTGGCCACCTTTGGCGGTTTCGAGATCGCCATGATGGCCGGCGCCATGCTCAAGGCAGCCGAGCGGCGCATGATTTTGCTGATCGATGGCTTTATCGTCAGCAGCGCCCTGCTGGTGGCGGCGCGCTTGCAGCCGGCCATTCTCGATTACTGCGTGTTTTCGCACTGTTCCGATGAAAACGGCCACCGCCAGCTGCTGGCCAGCCTGAAAGCGCGCCCGCTGCTGCAGCTCGATCTGCGCCTGGGCGAAGGTACGGGTTCCGCGCTGGCGTTACCTTTGCTGCACGCGGCAGTCAATTTCATGCGCGAAATGGCAACTTTCGCCTCGGCCCAGGTCAGCGAAAAGTCCCCGTCAGACTAAGACCATGCTCAATCCCCTTACGGCCGCTATCCACCAATGCCGCTTGTTCTTCATCGCGCTGCAGTTCTTCACGCGCTTGCCGATACCCCGCTGGGTGGGTTTCGAGCCGGCCTGGCTGCAGCATGCCTCGCGCTATTTCCCCTTGGTGGGGGTAGTGGTGGCGGCGATTTCCGGCGCCGTGTATCTGCTGGCCAGCTGGCTCTTGCCCTCGGCAGTGGCCGTGCTACTGGCCGTCGCCGCTGGCATTTACCTGACGGGCGCCTTCCATGAAGACGGTTTCGCCGACATGTGCGACGGCTTCGGTGGCGGCTTGACGCGCGAACGGGTGCTGGAAATCATGAAAGATTCGCGCATCGGCGCGTATGGCGCCATCGGCATTGTCTGTTTGCTCGCCATCAAATGCATGGCGCTGGCTACGCTGCCACCAGCGGCCGTTGTGGCAGCACTGTGCATCGCCCATCCGCTGTCGCGCCTGGCCGCCGTCTCGCTGATCTGGGCCATGGACTATGCGCGCGACGAAGGCAAGGCCAAGCCGATGGCACAGGAAATGACCACCGGGGAATTCATCATCGCCGCCGTCTGTGGCCTGCTGCCCGCCATCGTCAGCGGCGTGCTGGGGATAGTTGACTGGAGCGCGCTGGCATTTGCCATCGTGGCGGCCGTCGGCGCCGCCTGCTGGCTGGGCCGCAAGTGCCAGCGCCGCCTGCAAGGCTATACGGGCGACTGCCTGGGTGCCGTCCAGCAGTTGGCGGAAGTGGCGATTTACCTGGCCATCCTGTCCAGCTTTCAGCCACCTGTACGCTTCTACTAAATAGGCACCCATGCGCCTGATCCTGGTTCGCCACCCGTCACCGCAAGTCACCAGCGGCACCTGCTACGGCCGCAGCGACGTGGTGGTGGCGCCACATGAAATGGCCGCCGTGCGTGCCAGCCTGCAAGCGTCCCTGCCAGCGCATGTGCCAGTTTATGCCAGCCCGCTGCGCCGCTGCGCTGACCTGGCACGCGTACTGGCACAAGACCTGCCGGCCAGCACCTTGATCTATGACAAAAGACTGGCCGAAATGGATTTTGGCAGCTGGGAAATGCGCCCCTGGCACGCGATAGCCCGCCAGAATATCGATGCCTGGGCTGCCAATATGGCCCATTACCGGCCAGGTGGCGGCGAAAATGTGCTGGCGATGGCCGCCCGCGTCGAGGCATTTTTACACGATCTATTGCGCGAACAACACGAAACTGTGGTCATCATCTGCCATGCTGGCACTATCCGCCTGCTATCTGCCTTGCAAGCCGGGCTGCCATTGGAGGAAACTGCCCTGCTGGCAGCCACTTCGGCGCATAAAATCGCTTACGGTGCGACCGTCGTCGTCGATTTCTGATATCGAATCGTCCAGCCAGCCATGTCAGTCCACGCCCACTGCACGTATAATGGCGGGGTTTTGGTGCCCGCGTTCATGTCCATGAGCGCAGTTAAACGGGAAACACGATGCCGCGCTCGCGGCGAACGTGTGCTGCCCCCGCAACGGTAAGCAAGTGTCGCCCCTCCTACAGGAAGCGGGTGACAAGCTATCTCTGACAACCACTGTGCTTGCAATCATCGAGTATGGGAAGGTGGGATAGCCGTACTTGCCAGCCCGGATACCGGCCAGGACAGGTGGAAGTGTGCGAACGGGGATGTTCGCGATCCGAATGGCTCATGGGCCGTCTTCGATCGTCATCTTCAGTTCCCACTTCTGTTCAATCTGGCCAACGGGGACGTCGGCTGGTTGCATATTACTTACTGAAAATTATCATGACTCATGCTGTTTCCCGCCACGCGGCACTCACGTCGCTCGCGCTAGCCATTGCCGCGCCTGCCGCTTTCGCCCAAACCACGCCCGACACTTTCGACCCAATCGTCGTCACCGCCAGCCGCTACTCACAGCACCTGAGCGAAGTGTTGAGCGATACGCAGACCATCAGCGCGGAAGAAATCGCGCACTCGGGCGCCAGCTCGCTGGTCGACTTGCTGCAAAAGCAGCGCGGCATCGAGGTGACGCGCAACGGCGGCGCAGGCTCCGCGGCCAGCGTTTTCATCCGCGGCGCGAACAGCACCCAGAATATCGTCCTGGTCGATGGCGTGCGCATCGGCTCGTCCACCGTCGGCACGGCCAACTGGAGCGCCCTGCCCCTGTCGAGCATCGACCACGTTGAAATCGTCTACGGCCCGTTGAGCACCATGTACGGTGCCGACGCCATCGGTGGCGTGATCCAGATCTTTACCAAGAAAGGCGACGGCGCGGCGCGCTTTTCCGCTTTCGCGGGCTATGGCAGCAACAATACGCGCCAGGTCGAAGCACAGGTGGCAGGTTCCACGGGCGGCGTGAACAGCTTCAGCTACGCGCTGGCGGCCGGCAAGGAAAAATCGGACGGTTTCTCCGCTTCCAAGCTGGGCGCATCCTCGTTCACCTACAACCCGGACAAGGACGGCTACGACAAGGAGAGCATCAGCGGCCAGTTCGGCTACCAGATGGCGAAAGGCCATGCAGTTGGCCTGGTGTTCCTGAACAGCACACTGAAAGCCCAGTACGACGCGGGTCCTGGCTACGATGCACGCAGCAACCAGAAGCTGGAAAACATTTCCGTCTTCACGAAGAACGCATTCCTGCCCAACTGGACCAGCGAACTGCGCTACGCGGAAGCACGCGACAAGTCGGGCGACGACAGCAGTGCCGCGTCGTGGGGCAAGAGCCAGATCGACACCAAGCAAACCGATCTCACCTGGCAAAACGACATTCGTATCGGCCGCGACAACTTGCAACTGCTGGCCAGCTACCGCGATGAAGACGTGATGTCGAGCAGCACGCCGGAAGTGACGGGCGCACGCAATACCAAGTCCTACGCAGCGGCGTACAACATGGTGCGCGGCGCGCATCTGTTCAATATCAGCGGCCGCCGCGACGACAATTCGGCATTCGGTTCGCACAACACGGGCAGCGTTGCCTACGGCTACCGCATCAGCAATGCGCTGCGCGCGAACGCCAGCTACGGCACCAGCTTCCGTGCTCCGACCTTCAATGAACTGTACTACCCCGGCTACGGCCTGGCATCGAACAAGCCGGAAACGGGCCGCAACGCTGAAATCGGCCTGCATTACAACGATGGAGTATCGCAACTGAGCGCGACCTACTACCATAACAAGGTCACCGACCTGCTGGTCAACACCACGCCTTGCCCGGATCCGCTGTTCAACGGCAGCTACGGTTGCGCCTACAACGTCAACAAGGCACTGCTGGAAGGCGTGACCCTGGCCGCCAGCCGCAAGTTTGGCGCCTTCCATGTCAGCGGCAACATCGACCTGCAAGACCCACGCGATGAAACCAAGGACAAACAACTGCAGCGCCGCGCCAAGCAGCACGCCAACCTCAACGTCGACTACACGGCTGGCGCGCTGACGTCGGGCGCCGAATGGCAGTTGTCGGGCAAACGCTACGACGATGCTGCCAACAAGAACGTGCTGGGCGGTTATGGCCTGGTCAACCTGTACGCAAGCTACCAGTTCGCTCCTGAATGGTCGGTGCTGGCGCGCTGGAACAACATCGCCAACAAGGACTACGAACTGGCCCGCTTCTACGCGACTCCAGGCTCGAAAGTCTTCGTCGGTGTGCGCTACGGCATGAAATAAGCAAGTAGCCTTGATGTAAGCTGCGGGCGATGGCGGCATTGTCATCACCCGCAATGTAGCTCTCAAATTTTAACGACGTCTGACAAAACCGTAGCGAGCGGAAGTGAGTTGTGGCTGAGAAGCGCAACTGTGCGTAGGCACAGTGAGCATCGCAGGCCGCAAATCGCGACGCGCAGTAGGTTTGGTCAGATGTCCGAAGGCAGTACATGCACCCTTTCTTCCGCAATATGCGCCACCGCGCCACCGTGATCATCACGGTGCTGGTCGCGTGCGCAGTTGCCAGCCTGATTTTCTCCGGCATGATCGGTTCGATCGCGATTCCGCTCGCCGACCTGCCTTCCGGCCTGCTCCATGTCGTGCAGGGCAAGACCGATACCCTCGCCGCCACCCTGCTTGACCTGCGCCTGGGCCGCGCGCTGACCGCCTTTGTCACTGGCGCGGCGCTGTCGCTGGCCGGCGTGATGATGCAAGCGCTGCTGCGTAATCCCCTGGCCGACCCGTATGTGCTGGGCATTTCCGCCGGCGCTTCCGTGGGTGCACTGGCCGCGCTGCTGTTCATGTGCGCGCTGTGGGTGGTCGACGCGGCCGCCTTTGCCGGTGCCGTTGGCGTTTCCATGCTGCTGTACCTGTTTGCCCGGCGCGACCTGCGCGGCGGTGCTGCGGCCGAAGGCGGCGCTTCGCTGTTGCTGCTGACGGGCGTGATCCTCGCTTCGGCCTGCATGGCCATCGTCACCCTGATGTTGTCGATTGCCCCTGAAAGCCGCTTGCGCAGCATGATCTTCTGGATGATCGGTGACCTGTCCGGTGCGCCGGCGCGGCTGATGCCCTGGCTGGTCCTGGCTGGCGCGCTGGTATTCGCGCTGCGCTGCGCGCGCTCGCTGAACATCATGGCCCTGCACGCGGAAGCGGCCAGCACCCTGGGCGTTCGCGTGGGCGCCCTGCGCAAGGGACTGTTCTTCTGTTCCGGCCTGCTCACGGCCAGCGCCGTCACCAGCGCCGGCAGCGTGGGCTTCGTCGGCTTGATCGTACCGCACGCGCTGCGCTTTGCCTGCGGCCCCGACCATCGCCTATTGATACCCGCCGCCGCGCTGGCCGGCGGCACCTTCCTGGTACTGGCAGACACGCTGGCACGCACCGTGTTGGCGCCCCTGCAGCTGCCTGTCGGCGTGGTCACGGCCATGATAGGCGCGCCCGTCTTCCTGTACCAGCTCCATCGATTGCGCCGCAAATGATCAGAACCTACCAACTTGGCCTGAAGGCGGGCACGCGCACGCTGGTGGACAACCTCACCTGGAGCATCCAGGACGGCGAATGCTGGAGCGTGATCGGCCGCAATGGCGCCGGCAAGAGCACCCTGCTGCGCGCCCTGGCCGGCCTGCGCGAA
This sequence comes from Janthinobacterium woesei, assembly GCF_051380875.1. Lineage (NCBI taxonomy): Bacteria > Pseudomonadati > Pseudomonadota > Betaproteobacteria > Burkholderiales > Oxalobacteraceae > Janthinobacterium > Janthinobacterium woesei. The sequence goes on along the minus strand of NZ_JBNYXW010000027.1, from coordinate 41,163 downwards.
CCGGATGCGGGCCATGTGACGATACAGGGCCGCGCGCTGATCGACTGGCCTTTGGGCGCACTGGCGCGCGAACGCGCCTTCCTGGCGCAGGCGCGGCATGACGCGTTCTCGTACCGCGTGATCGAAACGGTGCTGTCGGCGCGCCACCCCTATCACGACAGCCATTACTGGGAAGGCAGCGACGACCAGCGCATCGCCCTGGCGGCGCTGGCGTCGATGGAAGTGGAGCATTTGGCCGAGCGCGACGTGCGCAGCCTGTCGGGCGGCGAGCGCCAGCGCGTGGCGATTGCCGCCATGCTGGCGCAGGACACGCCCTTGCTGCTGCTCGATGAACCGGCCAACGCACTGGACCTGGCGCACCAGGTCAGCGTCATGGGCCTGCTATCGAGGCTGTGCCGCGAACAGAAAAAAACCGTGGTCATGGTAGGCCACGACCTGAACCTGGCGCACAGCGTCTCGACCCACGCGCTACTGCTGATGGGTGATGGCGGCTGGCTGGCCGGCCCCGTGGCCGAGGTGATGCAAGCGTCCATCCTGAGCGGCTACCTGGGTCACCCGATCGAGATCATCGAGCACGGCAAACGCAAGATATTCATACCGAAAGAGGATTAAACATGAGCGACAACAAAGCTATCGATGCGGACACCGCCGCCAATACCGCAGCTATAAACCAGCGCCACCGCGTGCGCATGGAGCGCAAGAAAGCCATCATCGATGCGGCCATCGCCAAGGCTGACAAGGAAATCGGCATCATCATCGTCAACACGGGTAATGGCAAGGGCAAGAGTTCGAGCGGCTTCGGCATGGCCATCCGCGCCATGGGCCACGGCATGAAGGTGGGCGTGGTGCAGTTCATCAAGGGCGCCATGTCGACCGGCGAAGAAAAATTCCTGCGCCGCTTCCCCGACGAAATCAGCTTCCACGCCATGGGCGAAGGCTATACCTGGGAAACGCAAAACCGCGAGCGCGACATCGAAAAAGCCGAATTGGCATGGGAACAGGCAAAGACCTTCCTGGCCGACCCAAGCTACGGCCTGGTGCTGTTCGACGAGCTCAATATCGCCCTCAAATACAACTATCTCGACGTGCACACCGTCATCGCCGACTTGCTGGAGCGCCCGCAGATGCAGCACGTGGTCATCACGGGGCGCGGCGCGCCAGATGAGTTGATCGCAATCGCCGACACCGTCACCGAAATGGCCGTCGTCAAGCATGCGTATGCGGCCGGCATAGTCGCGCAAGCCGGCACCGAGTGGTAACAGCGCCATGACGCGCACCCTGGTCTTCGGCGGCGCCCGCTCCGGCAAGAGCGCCTACGCCGAGCAACTGGCCCGCGCATCGGGCAAGGAAGTCATCTACATCGCCACTGCGCAGGCGGGCGACGGCGAGATGGCCACGCGCATCGACCATCATCGGGCGCTGCGCCCGGCCGAATGGGCGACGCTGGAAGAACCGCTGCGCCTGGGCGACGCCATCTTGCAGCAGGCGCGCCCTGGCCGGCTGCTGCTGGTCGACTGCCTGACCCTGTGGCTGACAAATTTGATGTTTTCCAGCGGCGAAAACTACCCGGACGTGGGCGACATCGTCTTGCCCGAACTGTTCCACAACGAGCGCGCGCACCTGTTGCGCGCGCTGGCGGAAATGGAGGAGACCGGCTGCAAGGGCTGCGACCTCATACTCGTATCGAATGAAGTAGGCATGGGCATTGTGCCGTATGGCGCCATCTCGCGCTGCTTCACCGATGAAGCGGGACGTTTGAACCAGGCCGTGGCGGCCATCTGCGACAAGGCCGTGTTTATCGCCGCCGGCCTGCCGCTGCACCTGAAGGGCGCGCCATGCTAAGCGGCTTGTCGCTGCCCATGCTCGCCATCCTCATGGCGGCCGGCGTGCTACTCGACATGCTGCTGGGCGAAACACGGCGCTGGCACCCGCTGGTAGGCTTTGGCCGCATCGCCTGCGCGCTGGAGCGTCTGCTGAACCGGGGCAGTCGGCGCTTTCTGCGCGGCGCGCTGGCGTGGTCGCTGGCCGTGCTGCCCATCACCTGCATCGCTGCGTGGCTGTGCGGCCTGGCCGGTGCCGCTCTGCATGTCTTCTTGCTGTACCTGTGCCTGGGCCTGCGCAGCCTGCGCGACCACAATCAACCGATCGCCGATGCGCTGGCCTTTGGTGACCTGGACAACGCGCGCCTGTTGACGGCGCGCATCGTCAGCCGCGACACGGCCAACGCCGATGCGGCCAGCCTGGCCAAGGCCAGCACGGAGTCCCTGCTGGAAAACGGCAACGATGCCGTCTTCGGCACCCTGTTCTGGTTTGCCGTGGCTGGCGGTCCCGGTGCCGTGCTATTCAGACTGGCGAACACACTCGACGCCATGTGGGGCTACCGCAATGCACGCTACGACTGGTTCGGCTGCTGCGCCGCGCGTATCGACGACATCCTCAATTACCTGCCGGCGCGCCTGACGGCCCTGTCGTATGTCATGCTGGGCAAGAGCATGGCAGACAAGCGGCGCGCCTGGCATTGCTGGCGCAGCCAGGCGCCGAACTGGGGCAGCCCGAATGCTGGCCCCGTCATGGCCAGTGGCGCGGGCGCCCTGGGCCTGGCCTTGGGCGGCGACGCCATCTACGACGGCGAACTGGAACGCCGCCCACCACTGGGCTGCGGCCGTCCCGCCGAAGCACGCGATATCGACCGCGCCTGGCGCCTGGTGGCCGAGACGGCCGTGCTGTGGCTGATCTGGATGGCGCTGGCCACGGGTCTGTTTTACCTGCGGGAGAACTACCTTGCTTGAACACGGCGGCAACCTGCGCGACGCCGCGCGCGAATACGGCCGACCTATCGCCGACTGGATCGACCTGTCGACGGGCATCAACCCGCACTGGTATGCAGCGCCAGCACCTAGCGCCAACGCCTGGCACCGGCTGCCGGAAACCGATCCTGCGCTGGCTGCCGCCGCCTGCACCTATTACGGCGCGCTGGCCATGCTGCCCGTGGCCGGCACGCAGGCGGCCATCCAGGCCTTGCCCCGGCTACGCGCACCGTCGCGCGTGGTGGTGGCCGCGCCATCGTACGCGGAACATGCACACCACTGGGGCCTGCACGGCCACGATTTGCGGCAGGTGTCGTATGCGCAACTGGCCGATGCCGTCGACAGCTGCGACGTGCTGGTCGTCTGCAATCCGAACAATCCCACGGGCGAGCGCATTGCGCCCGACTCGCTGCTGGAGTGGGCTGGCAAGCTGGCCGCGCGCGGCGGCTGGCTGGTGGTCGATGAAGCATTTGGCGACACGGAAGCACAAGCCAGCCTGGGGCCGCAGTCAAGCCAGCCCGGTTTGATTGTGCTGCGTTCAATCGGCAAGTTCTTTGGCCTGGCGGGGCTGCGCCTGGGCTTTGTCGCCGCCCATCCCGCACTGCTGACCGAACTGGCCGATTTGCTGGGCCCCTGGAGCGTCAGCGGCCCGGCGCAGCAAGTGGCGCTGGCTGCACTCGCCGACACGCACTGGCACGCTGCGATGCGCGACCGCCTGCGCGGCGACGGCGCACGCCTGCAGCAACTGCTGGCTAGCCACGGCATCGCCAGCAGCGGTACTGCGCTGTTTCAATGGTGGCCGGAAGCACGCGCAGTCGCCTTCTGGCGCCACATGGCCGAACATGGCATCTGGGTACGCCTGTTCCGCCACGCCGCCCACGGCATCCGCCTGGGCTTGCCCCCCGACGAACACGCCTGGCTGCGCCTGCAGCAGGCCCTCACCGCATGGAAGCACACATGAACCACCTGAAAACAGCACTGCTGCTGGCCGGACTGATCTCGCTGCAGGCGCATGCCGCCATCACCGTGCGCGACGACGACGGCATTGCCATTACCCTGGAAAAACCCCCGCAGCGCATCCTGGCACTGGCGCCGCACGTCACGGAACTGCTGTTCGCGGCCGGCGGCGGCGAGAAGATTGTCGGCGTTATCAGCTATAGCGACTACCCGGAAGCGGCAAAAAAAATCACGCAGGTGGGCGACAACCGCCAGTACGACATGGAACGCATCATCGCCATGAAGCCGGACCTGATCGTCGTCTGGCGGCATGGCAGCGCGGAGCGCCAGATCGCCATGCTGCGCCAGCTGAAAGTACCCATCTATCACAGCGAACCGGCCAAGCTGGCCGACATCCCCGACAGCATGGAGCGCCTGGGCCAGTTGATGGGTACGGAAAAAGTCGCCAGGCCTGCCGCCGCGCAGCTGCGCGCCAGACTGGCCAGTTTGAGCGCGCAATACGCGCAACGCCCGCCTGTGCGCGTGTTTTACCAGGTGTGGGACAAGCCTCTATATACCCTGAGCGGTTCCAGTATCATCAGCGACGCGATGCGCGTGTGCGGCGCGCAGAACATCTTTGCAGCGATGAAGGTGGTGGCGCCCATCGTCACGCCGGAAGGCGTGCTGCAGGAAGACCCGGAAGTCATTTTCGGCACCAGCGAAAAGAACGATCCGCGCAGCGAGGGTGGACTGGCCATGTGGCGCGCCTTCCCGTCGATGACGGCCGTGCGCCGCAATAACCTGTTCCGCCTGAATGGCGACCTGCTGAACCGCGCCGGGCCGCGCATGATCGAGGGCACGGCTGCCATGTGCGAACAGCTGGAACTGGCCCGCCAGCGCCGCACGAAAGCGGCCCAATGACGCTGAAAGCGCCATTCTCCGCCCTGATGGTGCAGGGCACGACCTCGGACGCGGGCAAGAGCACCGTGGTGGCGGCCCTGTGCCGCCTCTTGACGCGGCGCGGCGTGACGGTGGCGCCGTTCAAGCCGCAAAACATGGCATTGAATAGCGCGGTAACAAGCGATGGCGGCGAGATCGGCCGCGCGCAAGCCCTGCAGGCGCTCGCCTGCCGCATCGCGCCGCATACGGACATGAACCCGGTGCTGCTGAAACCCTCGTCGAACACGGGCGCACAGGTAATCATTCATGGCAAGGTGCGCGCCGAGATGGATGCGCACGACTACCAGCAATACAAGAGCATCGCCATGGGCGCCGTGCTGGAATCGTATGCGCGCCTGCGCCAGCAGTACGACGCCGTCGTCGTCGAAGGCGCGGGCAGTCCCGCCGAAATCAATCTGCGCGCACGCGACATCGCCAACATGGGCTTTGCCGAAGCTGTCGACTGTCCCGTGATCCTGGTGGCCGACATCGACCGCGGCGGCGTCTTCGCGCACATCATCGGCACCCTGGCGTGCCTGTCCGACAGCGAGCGGGCGCGCATCATCGGCTTCGTCATCAACCGCTTCCGCGGCGACATCTCGCTGCTTCAACCCGGCATCGAATGGCTGGAACAGCAGACGGGCAAGCCCGTGCTGGCCGTGCTGCCGTATCTGCAAGGCCTGTTCCTCGACGCGGAAGACGCCGTCGAAGCGATGCAGGCCGAACGGGGCGCCTTTAAAGTCGTGGTGCCGCAACTGCCGCGCATCAGCAACCACACGGATTTCGACGCGCTGCGCGCGCACCCGGATATCGACCTGCAATTCATCCAGCAGGGACAAGCGATTCCGCCAGCCGACCTGGTGATCCTGCCTGGCAGTAAAAACACGCGCGGCGACCTGGCCTGGCTGCAGCAGCAGGGCTGGCCCGCCTACCTGGCGAAACATTTGCGCTATGGCGGCAAGGTGATCGGCATCTGCGGCGGCTTCCAGATGCTGGGGCAGTGCGTGCACGATCCGCTGGGCGTGGAAGGGCCTATCGGCGAGTCAAAGGCACTCGGTTTGCTCGACATGAGCACGCAGCTGACGCTTGAGAAACGCCTGGAGCAAGTCGCGGGGCACTGCGCGTTTGCGGGCGCGGGCGGCATTTCCGTGGCTGGCTATGAAATCCACATGGGCGTGTCGCATGGCGCAGCCATGCAGCAGCCGGCCTTCGTCGTCGCCGGCCGCCCCGAAGGGGCAGTATCGGACGACGGGCAAATCCTGGGCAGCTATTTACACGGCATGTTCGACACGCCCGCCGCCTGCGCGGCACTGCTGCGCTGGGCAGGACTCGCATCGGACCATACGGTCGACACAAGCGCCCTGCGCGAGGCCAGCCTGGAGCGCATCGCCGATGCAGCGCTACCGTTGATGGAAGCGCTGGACCGGCTGGGGAACTAGCTACTCTTTCTTCGGTGTAATATAAAAGCAGGCGCGGCGGCGACGCATCCGGGTTAAATATGTGACAATTGCGGGCATACCACAGGCGCAGTATCCATTACCAGGCTCCGCATCCATGACCAGTTCCCCGATTAAAAGCTACCTTCCCTGGGTAGTTGCCACCGCCCTGTTCATGGAGCAGCTCGACTCCACCATCGTCAACACCGCCATTCCCGCCATGGCCGCCAGCCTGAATGTGACACCGCTGAGCCTGAAGGCGGTCGTCACCAGCTATATTCTGAGCCTGGCCGTGTGCATCCCCATCAGTGGCTGGATGGCCGACCGTTTCGGCACGCGGCGCGTGTTTTCCGCCGCCGTCGCCATCTTCACCATCGCCTCGATTTTGTGCGGCCTGTCCGTCAATTCACCGATGCTGGTGGCCTCACGCCTGCTGCAAGGGGTGGGCGCGGCCATGATGATGCCGGTGGGCAGGCTGACCATCATCCGCACCTTTCCCAAGTCGCAATTGCTGGCGGCCATGAATTTTGTCATCATCCCTGCCCTGATCGGCCCCTTGCTGGGGCCCACTGTGGGTGGGCTGATCGTGCACTGGCTGTCGTGGCGCGAGATTTTCTTCGTCAATGTGCCGGTGGGACTGGTGGCGCTGTATCTGGCGCACCGCTACATGCCCGACTATTACGGCGACAAGCCGCGTCCACTGGACTTGATCGGCCTGGTGCTGTTCGGCACGGGCATCGCGCTGCTGTCGTGGCTGCTGGAAATCTTCGGCGAGCACAGGATCGATCCCACCTCGTTTGCCGTGCTGCTGTTCATTTCCATCAGCCTGCTGGCTGCGTATGCCTGGCATTCGAGCGAAGTGCTGCACCCGCTGCTGCGCCTGACCCTGTTCAAGATCCGCACCTTCCGCGTTTCGGTGGTGGGCGGCTTCGTCACGCGCCTGGGCGTCGGTGGCCTGCCTTTCCTGCTGCCGCTACTGTACCAGCTGGGCCTGGGCTTGCCCGCCTGGCAGTCGGGCTTGCTGATGATGCCGTCGGCCGCCGCCGCCATGGGCATGAAGTTCATTTCCGCGCGCGTGCTGGCCCGCTTCGGCTACCGCCAGGTACTGATCGTCAACACCGTGCTGATCGGCATCACCATCGCCATGTTTTCGCAGGTGGGTGCGGGCACGCCACTGTATGTGATCGTCTTCATCAGCCTGTTCCTGGGCTTTTTCAACTCGCTGCAGTTTTCCAGCATGAACACCATCGCCTATGCCGATGTGAACAATAGCGATTCCAGCATGGCCAGCACCATCGCCAGTTCGATGCAGCAACTGTCGATGAGCTTTGGCCTGGCCTTCGGCTCGCTGATCACGGGCTGGTACCTGGGCGACATGCCGCAATCGGACCGCGCCATGCTCAGCACGGCGCTGCACCACACATTCCTGACGCTCGCTGCCTTGACGGTGCTGTCCTCGCTGACCTTCTGGACCTTGCGCCGCGACGATGGCGAAAGCATCAGCAAGGGCACGGCTAGCGACGCGGAAGACGCGGCCGACGTCAAGGCCCAGGCCGTGGTACAGACGGAAGTGCAAACCACAAAAAACTGAGCCAGATCAAGCTTGCCGCCGTCCGCGCTGGCGCTTTGGCCCTTCCCTGCTACCGTGACGGCAGGAGGCGCACATGGCGGCCGAGCAGCGGTTTGCATGGAAAGGAACGGATCGCCATGGCCAGGCGGTCGATGGGGTCTTGCGCGCGGCCGATGCGGCGGCAGCTGGCGTCGCGCTAAGGCGCCAGGGCATCCTGGCCACGCGGGTACGCGCCTCACCCACCAGACTCGGCAAGGCCATCACGCACAAGGATATCGCCCTGTTTACACGCCAGCTGTCGACCATGATGGCGGCCGGCGTGCCGCTGCTGCATGCCTTCGACATCGCCGGCAAGGGCCATGCCAAGCCGGCCATCACGCAGCTGATGCAGGACTTGCGCCGCGACATCGAAGCGGGCAGCAGCCTGCAGCAAGCATTTCGCCAGTTCCCCCTGCTGTTTGACGAGCTGTATTGCAATTTGCTGGCAGCCGGCGAGCAAGCGGGCATCGTGCAGGAATTGCTGGCGCGCCTGGCCACGCACCAGGAAAAGGCCATCGCCCTGCGGCGGCAAGTGCGCGGCGCGCTGATGTATCCGCTAGCCATCGTGCTCGTCGCCATCATCGTCACGGCCATCATCATGAGCGTGGTCGTGCCCGCCTTCCGCCAGGTATTCGACAGCTTCGGCGCGCCCTTGCCGCTGCCGACCTTGGTCGTCATGGGCTTGTCCGCCTTTCTTGTGCGCTACTGGCTGGTCTTGCTGGCGGCGCTGGTACTGGCCTGCCTGCTGCTGCGCCTGGCCTGGCGCCGCTGGCCCGCCCTGCGCCGTTCCACACAATTGCAGGCACTGCGATTGCCCCTGTTCGGCCCGCTCTTGCGCAAGGCGGCGCTTGCCCGCTGGACGCGCACCCTGGCCGCCATGTTCGCCGCCGGCGTGCCACTGCTCGATTCGCTCGACCTGGTGGGCGCGGCGTCCGGCCACGCGCTGTACCAGGAAGCAACGACACGCATCGAGCGCGAAATCCGCGCCGGCGGTAGCCTGGCCCTGGCCATGGAACACAGCGGCGTGTTTCCCCCGCTGCTGACGCAACTGGCGCTGATCGGCGAAGAGTCGGGCGCACTCGACGCCATGCTGTCGCGCGCGGCCGATATCATCGAAGCAGACATCGAAACGACCGTCGCCATCCTCACCTCGTTACTGGAGCCGGCGCTGATGGTGGTGCTGGGCGTGCTGGTCGGTGCCCTCGTGATCGCCCTGTATTTGCCGATTTTTAAGCTCGGCACCGTGATTTGACGGTGACGCCACGCAAAACACCCCCATGCGCGGGCGGATGTTTTACACTGCGGCAGTGCCTAGCAATGTTTGCGCGGCAACATTCATCACCTCAGACAAATCCACCATGCTGCAAGATACCCTGTTGTTCGCCGCGCCCGGCAACCTGCCCGTCGCCCTCGTTGCCGCCCTGTTCGGCCTGATCGTCGGCAGCTTCCTGAACGTGGTGATCCACCGCGTGCCGAAAATGATGCAGCGCGAGTCCGACAATTACGTGGCGCAAGAAAACGGCCTGCCGCTGCCGCACACGGACCGCTACAACCTGATGCTGCCGCATTCGAACTGCACCGCCTGCGGCCATCGCATCACGGCCATGGAAAATATTCCCGTCATCAGCTATCTATTGCTGCGCGGCAAGTGCAGCGCTTGCAAGGCGCCCATTTCGCCCCGTTATCCGCTGGTGGAATTGCTGACCGGCGTGCTGTCGGCCATGCTGATCTGGCATTTCGGCAGCGGCTGGACGGGGCTGGCCACGCTCGTGTTTGCCTATTTGCTGATCGCCATGACTTTCATCGATGCCGATACGCAAATGCTGCCCGACGACCTCACCTTCCCCCTGCTGTGGGCCGGACTGCTGGTCAATATCAATGGCACTTTCGTGCCGCTGCAAGACGCCGTGATTGGCGCCGCTGCCGGCTATCTGGCCCTGTGGGGTGTGTACTGGGCCTTCAAGCTGGCGACAGGCAAGGAGGGAATGGGCTATGGTGACTTCAAATTGCTGGCGGCGCTGGGTGCGTGGCTGGGCTGGACCATGTTGCCGACGATCATATTATTGTCGTCGCTGGTCGGCGCGGTGGTCGGCATCGGCCTGATCGTCTTCGCCAAGCGGGGACGTGACAAGCCCATCCCGTTTGGCCCTTATCTTGCCGCTGCGGGCTTCATCGCCCTGCTGTACGGCACCCCCCTGTCGCGGCTCACGCTTGGCCTGATCGGCTGACTGGCGCAGTAATGCGCCCCCACATGGATAAATACATGCAAATACAAAACGCCCCCTATTTCAGCGTGGGACTCACCGGTGGCATCGGTTGCGGCAAGAGCACGGTGGCCGACATGTTTGCCGCGCGCGGCGCTTCCATCGTCGACACCGACCAGATCGCGCATAGCCTGACGGCAGCGAATGGCGCGGCCATGCCGGCCCTGGTGGCGCAATTTGGCGCCGATTACGCCGATGCCCGTGGCGCCCTCGACCGTACCAAGATGCGCAATCTGGTGTTTTCCGATGCCGCTGCCAAGGCGAAGCTGGAAGGTATCTTGCACCCGCGCATCCGCCAGGCCACCCTGGCAGCGGCCGCCGAAGCGACGGGCAGCTATGTGATCTTTGCCGTACCCTTGCTGGTCGAATCCGGCGGCTGGGTGGAGCGGGTCAACCGCGTGCTGGTCATCGATTGCCTGGAAAGCTTGCAAGTATCGCGCGTGATGGCGCGCAACGGCTTATCGGAAGAGCAAGTGAAAGCCATCATGGCCACGCAGGCAACGCGCGCCATGCGCCTGGCGGCGGCAGACGATGTCATCGACAACAATGGCGATTTGGCCGCGCTGGCGCCGCAGATTGCCCAGTTGCACGATTTATATCTGGCATTTTCAAAAAGAATGGCCGGAATCGGGTCGCAACGTTTGTAATTTGTCGACGCTTGGTTCAAAATCACAGGATTGTTTGCAGGTCCTTACTTAAGGGAATTATTTTGATTGTCTACGAATACCCTTTCAACGAACGCATACGTACCTTGTTGCGGCTGGAAGACCTGTACGACAAATTCAAGTTCTTTATCCAGCAAGAACATGCAATGCAGCACCATGTTGCCTTAGCAACCATTTTCGACATGCTGGAAGTGGCTGGCCGCGCCGACCTGAAGTCGGATCTGCTACAGGAACTCGAACGCCAGCGCCAGAGTTTGCTGGGCTACCGCAGCAATCCAAATGTGGAACCGGAAACCCTGGACTCCATCCTGGGCGAGCTCGACAGTGTCAGCGGCGCCCTGGTGGCGGCGCAAGGCAAGACTGGGCAGAATATCCGCGATAATGAATGGCTGATGAGCATCCGCGGCCGCACCATCATTCCCGGTGGCGCCTGCGAATTCGACTTACCGTCGTATTTTGCCTGGCAAAAACGTAGCTCGGAACAGCGCCTGGCCGATATCCACGCCTGGTTTGCCCCGCTGGCGCCACTGTTCGATGCGCTGGCCCTGGTGCTGCGCCTGCTGCGCGATTCCGGCGGACCCGTTAAACTGATCGCCAATGGCGGCAGCTACCAGCAAATGCTGCAAGGCAAGGTGTACCAGATGCTGCGCCTGAGCCTGGATGAAAGCAGCGGCGCCATCCCGGAAATTTCCGCCAACAAATACATGCTGTGGGTACGCTTCACCACCCAGGGCGGCGACTTGAAGCCCAAGCCGCTGGAAGAAGATGTCTCATTCGAGCTCACGCTCTGTAATTTTTAACTGTTATTGCCATGACCGTAGTCAACTGCCCTACCTGTGCCGCCAAAGTCGAGTGGACTGAAGCCAACAAATTCCGCCCCTTCTGCTCGGAACGCTGCAAGCAGATCGACCTGGGCGCCTGGGCCGAGGAAAAGTACACGATTCCCGCCGCCGATCCGTTCGAAGATCCGTTGGCTGACGAAGACAACAAGCCCCAATAATCCTCAGATAAACGGGTTTTCCAGGCGTAATCCCTGCGCCACGAAGCCGTCCAGCCTGCCACTGACCACCGTCAAGCCATAGGCGATGCCCATCGCCGCGATCTGCCCGTCCACGCCATGCGCATGGCCATGCAGGCGAGCGCACACGTGGGCGCAATCGAGGTCGAATTCCAGCACGCGCGGCGCATACTCAGCCTGCAGCGCTTCCAGCCAGGCCTCCAGGGCCAGCGCCTCCAGCGCGGCTTCACGCTGCCAGCTGCGCTGTATGCCTGCGCGCAATTGCGCGATCACCTGCACCGGCACATAGCGCGCCTCGGGCGCCACCCGCTCGAAAAAGGCCGCGACGCCTGGCGGCGCACTGCTGCCCTTGCGCGCAGCAACGATCACATCCGTATCGACCAGGTAGGCGCACATGGCGGATCAGGAGCGGTGCTCGAAATCCATATCGGAGCCCACGTCGGGCATGCTCCGCAAGATATCGTCAAGCGGACGCTTCGGCAGCGGCCGCAAAACGCTGCGCAGGATGTCGCGGTGCTCTTCCTCGATGCTGCGCCCATGCGCGCGGGCACGCTTGTGCAGCGCGGCGAGCAGCAATTCATCGGTATCGGTAAAGGTCAGGGTCAGCGGCATGCGAGTTCCCCCAGTGCGTAATGAGAGCACTGTAGCGCAACGCGCGGCCATTACAAGGAAAGCAAGAAGAAAGCTTGCGCCAGCACACAGCATTGCGCTGCCTGCTGGCTGCAGATCAGGCAGGTAGCAAGAACTCGCGACGCACCTCGTCGAGCCATTCCAGCAGGGGAATGGTGGCCGGCAGCAAGGGCTCCACGCCGACCGTGCCTTGCCAGGCGAAAGCCTGCCCTTCCAGGCTTTGCGGCTCACCGCGCCAGTCGCGGCTGATATAGAAATGCAGGCGTACATGGGCGTGCGGATACACATATTCCACGCCGCACCAGGCTTCGGCGCTGTCGATATACAAACCCAGCTCCTCGATAAACTCGCGCTTGAGCGCGTCGAGGATGGCTTCGCCCGCTTCGACTTTACCGCCAGGAAACTCCCAATAGCCATCATATGGCTTGCCGGCCGGGCGCTGGCCCAGCAAGACATCGCCATTCGGCTTCATCAGGATGCCAACGGCCACATCGACAGGCTGAACTTTGTCCTGCGACGTCACTTCGTTCATTGCGGCAACTTTCCCGCATAATCGCGCGCGAATTGCCAGGCGACCCGGCCCGAGCGCGAACCGCGCTGCAAGGCCCAGCGCAAGGCGTCGCCGCGCGCTGCGGCGATTTGCTCCGGCGTGCAGCCGAACGAAGCGAGCCAGTGCGCAGCGATATCGAGATAATCGTCCTGTTTGAACGGGTAAAACGACAACCACAGGCCAAAGCGCTCGGACAGCGAGATTTTCTCTTCCACCGTCTCGCCCGGATGCAGGTCGCCATCGTCGTCGGTCTTGTAGCTGGTGTTGTCCGACATGCGTTCCGGCATCAGATGGCGCCGGTTCGAGGTGGCATAGATCAGCACATTGTCCGATTGCGCGGCGATGCTGCCATCGAGCGCCACTTTCAGCGCCTTGTAGCCGCTCTCGCCCTCTTCGAAGGACAAGTCATCGCAAAAGATGATGAAGCGCTCGGGGCGCGCCGCCACCAGGTCGACGATGTCGGGCAAGTCGGCCAGATCCGCCTTGTCGACCTCGATCAGGCGCAAGCCCTGGCCGGCAAACTGATTCAGGCAAGCCTTGATCAGCGACGATTTTCCCGTGCCGCGCGCGCCCGTCAACAACACGTTGTTGGCGGGACGTCCACTGACGAATTGACGCGTATTCTGCTCGATCTGTCCCTTTTGCGTGCCGATATTGTGCAGATCATCCAAGGCGATCGACGATACGTGGGCCACTGCCTGCAAATAAGGCGCGGCGCTCGGGCGGCGGCGCCAGCGGAAGGCAAAGCTGCTCCAATCCGGCGCTGGCACAGGCGGCGGCAGGATCGCTTCCACGCGCGCCAGCAGGCTTTCCGCGCGCAGCAGGAATTGATCGAGGCTGGTCATGAGCGGTAGTCGGCGTTGATCGACACGTAATCATGCGACAGGTCGCACGTCCACACGGTGGCCGTGGCATCGCCGCGCGCCAGTTTCACGCGGATGGTGATTTCGCTTTGCTGCATCACGCGCTGGCCGTCCTGCTCCTGGTAGTCGGGATTGCGCCCGCCATTCTTGGCCACCCAGACGTCGTCCAGGTACAGATTCAATTGACCTACGTCAAGGTCATCCACGCCCGCATAGCCGATGGCGGCCAGGATGCGCCCCAGGTTCGGGTCGGAAGCAAAGAAAGCCGTTTTCACCAGCGGCGAATGGGCGATGGAATAGGCGATCTTGCGGCACTCTTCCACGTTACGGCCGTCTTCCACGGTGACGGTCATGAACTTGGTCGCGCCTTCGCCGTCGCGCACGATGGCTTGCGCCAGGAACGTCGACAACTCGGTGACGGCGGCCGCCAGTTCCGCATAGTGCGGCGAGTCGACCGAATCGATGACCAGGCTGCCGGCACCCGTCGCTACCAGCATGAACGAGTCATTGGTGGAGGTGTCGCCGTCGATGGTAATGCAGTTGAACGACTTGTCGGCTGCCTGTTTTACCAGTTGCTCCAGCACGGGCTGGGCGACGCTGGCGTCGAAGGCGAGAAAACCCAGCATGGTGGCCATGTTCGGCTTGATCATGCCGGCGCCCTTGCTGATGCCCGTCAAAGTGACAGTGTGGCCACCGATGGCGACCGTGCGCGAAGCAGCTTTCGGCTGCGTATCGGTGGTCATGATGGCTTCGGCCGCCGAAAACCAGTTATCCGGCATCAAAGCTGCCACGGCTTGCGGCAAGCCGGCAACCAGGCGCTGCACTGGCAGCGGTTCGAGGATCACGCCGGTGGAAAACGGCAGGATTTGCTGCGGCGTGCAGCCTAGCAGCTCGGCCAGCGCGGCGCAGCTGGCCTGTGCGGCGGCCAGACCCGATTCGCCCGTGCCTGCATTGGCGTTACCCGTATTGACCAGCAGCGCGCGGATCGGCGCGGCACCGGCCGTCACGGCGGCCAGGTTGGCCTTTGACACTTGCACCGGCGCGGCGCAGAAGCGGTTCAAGGTGAACACGCCAGCCACGGTGGCCGTCGGCGCCAGTTTCAATACCAGCAAATCCTTGCGGTTGGGTTTCTTGATGCCGGCTTCGGCAACACCGATTTCAATGCCAGCGACGGCTTTCAAGTCGGCGGCGACGGGCTTGGGAGAATTGACGGCCATATGAGTTCTTCTGCGAGGGAAAATGGAAGCGCTATTGTAGCGCCTTCGCGGCGCCCTTGAACATGCGCGCCCGCAAATTGAAAAGGCATAAAAAAACGGAGACCGCAGTCTCCGTTTTTGTTCAGGCTGTGAAGCCGTCTTACGCCAGTTTGCCGTGGCATGCCTTGTACTTCTTGCCGCTGCCGCAAGGGCATGGGTCGTTGCGGCCCACTTTGACGCCCATGCTCACGCTCAGGTCGTCAACGTTGTCCATGTTGCCGCCGGCGGTAGGCGCCAGCAGCTCTTCCGGCGCCGCGTTCGGATCGAATTCGGCGTGCTGGTAGTGCACGTTTTCCACGTGCGACTGCTGCATCGCCTGTTCGGCCGCATCAACTTCTTCGCGCGACTGGATGCGCACCGTCATCACGTGCTTGGTGACGTCGTTCTTGATCATGTCGAGCATCTGGCCGAACAGTTCAAACGCTTCGCGCTTGTATTCCTGTTTCGGGTTCTTCTGCGCGTAACCGCGCAGGTGTATACCCTGGCGCAGATGGTCCAGCGCCGCCAAATGTTCACGCCAGTGGCTGTCCACGCTTTGCAGCATGACATTGCGCTCGAAGCCGCCAAACGATTCCTTGCCGACGATATCGATCTTCGACTGGTACACGGCGTCGGCCGCTTCCAGCACTTTTTCCAGGATCTCTTCGTCCGTCAGGGTCGGATCGGCTTCCAGCATCTCGTGCAGCGGCAAATCGATCTGCCACTCGCTGGACAGGGTTTTTTCCAGGCCCTTGATATCCCACTGCTCTTCCACCGATTCCTGCGGCACGTATTCGTGCACCAGGTCGGTGAATACGCCGTGGCGCAGGGAAGCGATCATGTCCGAGATATCGGTCGTTTCCAGCAGCTCGTTACGCTGCTGGTAGATGACCTTGCGCTGGTCGTTGGCCACATCATCGTATTCCAGCAATTGCTTGCGGATGTCGAAGTTGCGCGCTTCCACCTTGCGCTGGGCCGATTCGATCGAACGCGAGACGATGCCAGCCTCGATCGGTTCGCCTTCCGGCATTTTCAAGCGGTCCATCACGGCGCGCACGCGGTCGCCGGCGAAGATGCGCAGCAGCGCGTCGTCGAGCGACAGGTAAAAGCGCGACGAACCCGGATCGCCCTGGCGGCCGGCACGGCCACGCAGCTGATTGTCAACGCGGCGCGATTCGTGGCGCTCGGTGCCGATGATGTGCAAGCCGCCCGCGTTGACCACGTGGTCGTGCAGCGATTGCCATTCATCGTGCAGCTTCTCCGCTTGCCCGGCTTTTTCGGCATCGCTCAGCTCAGGATTGGCGTCGATGACTTTGATCTGGTTTTCAACGTTACCGCCCAACACGATGTCGGTACCGCGACCAGCCATGTTGGTGGCGATGGTGATGGCTTTCGGACGGCCTGCCTGGGCGATGATTTCCGCTTCGCGGGCATGCTGTTTCGCATTCAGCACATTGTGCGGCAAGCCGTCTTTTTCCAGGATGCCCGACAGCAGTTCCGAATTCTCGATCGAGGTCGTGCCCACCAGCACGGGCTGGCCGCGCTCATAGCAGTCGCGGATGTCGAGCAGCATCGCATTGTATTTTTCCGCCGACGATTTGTAGACCTGATCCTGGCGGTCCTTGCGCTGCAGCGGACGGTTTTGCGGGATGACGACCGTTTCCAGGCCGTAGATTTCCTGGAATTCGTACGCTTCGGTGTCGGCCGTACCGGTCATGCCGGCCAGCTTGGCGTACATGCGGAAGTAATTCTGGAAGGTGATCGAGGCCAGGGTCTGGTTCTCGTTCTGGATCTTCGCTCCTTCTTTCGCTTCGACGGCCTGGTGCAAGCCATCGGACCAGCGGCGGCCCGTCATCAAACGGCCCGTGAATTCATCGACGATCACCACTTCATTGTTCTGCACCACATAGTGCTGATCCTTGAAGTACAAGGCATGCGCGCGCAACGCCGCATACAGGTGGTGCACGAGCGTGATGTTGGCCGAATCGTACAGCGAAGCGCCTTCCGGCAGCAGGCCCATTTCCGTCAGGATGCGCTCGGCCTTTTCGTGGCCCGCTTCCGTCAGCAGCACCTGGTGCGCTTTTTCATCCTTGGTGTAGTCGCCCTGCACTTCAACCTTGCCCTTGCCATCCGGCGTTTCTTCGCCTATTTGCAGGGTCAGCATGCCTGGCACTGCATTCATCTTGTGATACAGGTCGGTATGGTTCTCGGCCTGGCCCGAAATGATCAAGGGCGTACGCGCTTCATCGATCAGGATCGAATCGACTTCATCGACGATGCCAAAATTGAGGGTGCGCTGCACGCGCTCGCGCGCTTCGTAGACCATGTTGTCGCGCAAGAAGTCGAAACCGAATTCGTTATTCGTGCCATACGTAATGTCGGAGCTGTACGCCTGCTGCTTGGCGCTGTGCTCCATCTGCGACATGTTCACGCCCGTCGACAGACCCAGCCACGCATACAGGCGGCCCATGGTCTCGGCATCGCGCTGCGCCAGGTAGTCATTGACGGTGACGATATGCACGCCCTTGCCCGACAAGGCGTTCAGGTAGGCTGGCAAAGTTGCCATCAGGGTCTTGCCCTCGCCCGTGCCCATCTCCGCGATCTTGCCGAAATGCAAGACCATCCCGCCGATCATCTGCACATCGAAGTGGCGCATGCGCAGGACGCGCTTGCTGGCCTCGCGGCAGACGGCAAATGCCTCTGGCAACAGGGCATCGAGCAATTCGCCGGCGGCGATGCGTTCCTTGAAGGCAGGCGTCTTCGCTTGCAGCTCGGCATCCGACAGCTTTTCGATGACCGGCTCGAGCGCATTGATCTCGCGTACCGTTTTTTGGTATTGCTTGAGCAGCCGCTGGTTGCGGCTACCGAAAATCTGGGTCAGTAATGACATGCTTGAATTCTTGAAAAAACGCCGTTAAAAAAAGCTCGGTAGGTGACAACGAGGTAACAATCGCGTGACCGCACGGAGTTCGACTATGGCAAAAGACGATGATTTTATCATGCGCTCCCGTCAAGGTTGGGCTAATGCACTATATAACAATAGCTTAATGACAAACAAATGGCAGAAAAGGCGGACATTTCCCATACTGTATGGCAATGCGGTGCGCCCCTCGCTGCTCCCCGCCCACCGCCATTCTCGTCATGCCCCGTCCAGTTGTGCTATGTTTCGCCCATGCGAACTCCCACTTACTCGAAGGCAGAGCGCCGCAGCTACGGCTTTGCCCGCTCTGGCCCGGCCGTTACTGGTGCGACAGACTTTCTGCGCGGCAATGCAACGATGGCATCCCTGATGCCCACCGTCACGCGCCTGGCTGCCCTGCAAAAAGATTGCGCCAAGGCCTTGCCGGCGATGTTCGAGCATTGCGATATCCTGCAATTCGAGAGCGGACAGCTGGTGCTGGCCACGCCGAATGCGGCGCTGGCGGCCAAGCTCAAGCAGCAACTGCCAAAACTGCAAGGGGAACTGGAAAAGAAGGGCTGGCAGATTTCAAGCATCAAGCTGAAGGTGCAAGTGATCAAGAGCATCGCGCCCATCGTACATACGCGCGCGCTGGTCTTGCCGGAAAAAGCCATGTCGGCCCTGGAAGAGCTGAGCACGGCCCTGCCCGCGTCGAAGCAGAATGAACAGTTGATCGCGGCGCTGCGCAATATGCTGCGCCACCACCGCGAACCGAAGGATTAACTCAGGTCAGGGACCATTCGCGTTCCATTTGACGTAAATACGACTGCGGCGCTTCCGCGTTCGTGGCGAACGAGACGATTTCATACGCATCGGGCTGCTCCAGCAGCGCCAGTAGCAGCTGGTTGTTCAGCGCGTGGCCCGATTTGTGCGCCGTGTAATACGCCAGCAAGGGGTGGCCCACCAGGTACAGGTCGCCGATGGCGTCGAGTATCTTGTGGCGCACGAACTCGTCCTCGTAGCGCAAGCCGTCCGCGTTCAGGATGCGGTACTCATCCATGACGATGGCGTTTTCCAGCGAACCGCCACGGGCCAGGCCCATGCCGCGCAAGCTTTCCACATCCTGCATGAAACCGAAGGTGCGAGCGCGCGCCACATCGTGCACGTACGACACATCGCCGAAATCGACGGATGCGCGCTGCATCGTGCCATCGACGGCCGGGTGATTGAATTCGATGAAAAAATCGAGCTTGAAGCCGTCGTATGGCGACAAGCGCGCCCATTTTTCCGCGTCGCCCTTGCCGTGACGCACTTCCACTGGCTTGATGACCTTGATGAATTTCTTCGGCGCTTCCTGCTCTTCCACCCCTGCCTGCTGCAGCAGGTAGACGAAGGATGAAGCGGAACCGTCCATGATGGGAATTTCTTCCGCATTCACGTCAATATACATATTGTCGACGCCCAGGCCGGCCGCAGCCGACATCAGATGTTCCACGGTAGAAACCCTGGCGCCATCCTTGATCAGCACGGAAGCCATGCGCGTATCGCCCACGGCCATGGCACTGGCAGGAAACTCCACCACGGGATCGAGGTCGACGCGGCGAAACACGATGCCCGTGTCGATCGCGGCGGGACGCAAGGTCAGTTCGACCTTGGTTCCTGAATGCAAGCCGACACCGATGGTGCGGACCAATTCTTTGATAGTGCGTTGTTTTAACATCTGTCGATTATATCTCTTGCGGCATTTTCGTTGCGGCGCGGCATGGCCCACGCCAGAAAAACCACACTACGCCGTCATGGATGCTCGCTCTCCGCATGCACGGCTTCGCGGCGCACCAGGTAAATCCCACTACCGATGATGATGGCTGCGCCGGCCAGGGTATATTCGTCGGGCAAGGTGTGCCACAGCATCCAGTCCAGGGCCATGCCCCAGGCCAGGGCCGAATATTCGAACGGCGCCACGCTGGACGCCTTGCCAAAGCGAAACGCTTCCGTGATGGCCAGCTGCCCCAGGAAACCGCTGAGTGACAAGCCTGCCAGCAGCCACCAGTCTTCACGGCGGATACTCACCCATTCATGCGCCGACAAGACCACGCCGCCGATGGCCATCATGACCATCAGCCAGAACACCATGCTTTCGCTGGCGTCCGTGCGGCTCAGGATGCGCCCGGTGACGGCCGAAATGGCGTAACAGGCGGCCGAGCCCAGCACGGCCAGGCCGGCCAGCGAAAACAATCCCGAGCCGTCCGGGCGCAGCGCCACCAGCACGCCCAAGAGGCCGATCCCGATCGCACACCAGCGCGCGAGGTCGACTTTTTCCTTCAGGATAAAAACGGACAGGGCCGTAATCAGCATGGGGGCAACGAAAAACAGCGAATACGTCTCGGCCAGCGACATGCGCTTCAAGCCATACGCGAACAGGGTAATCATCAGCACGCCCAGCGCGCCGCGCAGAAAATGCAGCGGCCAGCGCACCTTCAGCACGTTCTTGAAGGCGCCGCGGTACAGCAGATACAGGCATACGAGCGGCAGCGACGACAGGGCGCGCAAGGCCGTCACCTGCATGGGAGGATAATGTTCTGACAACAGCTTCATGGCTGTGTCCATCAGAGAAAACATGGCGACCGCGATCAACATCACGTAGATGCTGCGCAGGTTCGAGGATGAGGCGGACAAAGGAAACTCCTGGCGACAATGCTGGTAACTTCGGCCGATAACCTCAGCTTGGGCCGTCATCATGGCGACGGCTGGAGCCAGGACAGCATGGTGCAGCCATACGGTCACCGCGATTATAACAAGCGCGGCTGTTTTTCATGACTGGATAGGCAACACTGCGGGCAACAGCATCACCAGCTTTAATTCATGCTGGCGCGCCAGGTGCAGGGTCACCTGGTGATAGCCGAGCATGCCCTGCTGCGGATGCTGGAAGCGGCGCAATCCCCCATCGCGGCCCTGCACCTGCTGTGCGCCCCACCACTGGCGGAATTGCCCGCTGGCCTCGGCCAGCTCCGCGATCAGGCCGGCCAACGGCGCCTGGTCCGCATGGCGGCCGATATCGGCGCGGAACTCCGCCACCAGCCGCTGCGCCCGCTCGGGCCAGCCGATGACCAGTTCGCGCGCGCCAGCGTCGAGGAACATGAAACGCAGCTGGTTCGGTGCCGCCACGTCGGCGTGCAACCAGCCGGAAAACAGCGTGCTTGCCGCCCCATTCCACGCCACCGCGTTCCACTCCCGGTCCAGGATATATGCGGGGGCAGCGATGGCGGCGACGATGGCAACGAGCTCGGCAGCGGCGGGACCGTCGCCCTCTCCCGTGCCGTGGCTGGGGTCATGCTTGTCTGCCACTTCAAACAGATAGGCGCGCTCGGCCGCGCTCAACTG
The DNA here is from genome assembly GCF_051380875.1 of Janthinobacterium woesei. Lineage (NCBI taxonomy): Bacteria > Pseudomonadati > Pseudomonadota > Betaproteobacteria > Burkholderiales > Oxalobacteraceae > Janthinobacterium > Janthinobacterium woesei. The sequence continues at coordinate 19,931 of NZ_JBNYXW010000027.1, read as the reverse complement.
CAGCACCTGCGCCAGGCGCGCCAGCATCTTGGCCGACGCGGACACGGGCCGCCCCTGCTCCAGCCACGTCAGCCAGGTGGAGCTGACATCGCACAGCTGCGCCAGCTCTTCGCGCCGCAAGCCCGGCGTGCGCCGGCGTCCGCCACCGGGCAAGCCAGCCATGGCCGGAGTCACGGCTTCGCGCCGGGCGCGGATGAATTGAGCAAGTTTGCCCGGCATGGCGCTCCTTGGTGGTCATAGCAGGGTAGTAGATATACCAGTATAAGTTATGGTCTTGTTACAGGATAATTTTATCCCTATTCTGCAGGAACTTACTCACCAACAGGAGAAAACCATGCAGCAGCACGATGTCGTCACCGAACAGTTTGGCAAGACCGCCAACGCCTACCTGAGCAGCGCGGTGCATGCGCAAGGCGCCGACCTGGTGCTGATGCAGGAGTGCGCGCGCCGCCACGGAAAAGCCGTCATCCTGGACCTGGGCTGCGGCGCCGGCCACGCCAGCTTCGCCGTCGCCCCCGTGGCGCAATCGGTCGTCGCCTACGACCTGGCGCAGCCGATGCTGGACGTGGTCGAGCATGCCAAGACGCAGCGCGGCCTGCACAACATCAGCACGCAACAGGGCAACGTGGCACGCCTGCCATTTGCCGACGCCAGCTTCGACATGGTCGTCTCGCGCTTTTCCGCGCACCACTGGAACGACGTGGCTGGCGCCCTGGCGGAAGCCTGGAGGGTGCTGCGCCCGAACGGCACCTTGCTGGTGGTCGACATCGTGGCGCCGAAAACGGCCTTGTACGACACCACCTTGCAGGCGGTGGAAATGCTGCGCGACGCTTCCCACGTGCGCGACTACCGCAGCTGCGAATGGGGCGCCAAGTTCGAGAATGCCGGTTTCAGCCACCAGTTGCACAGCGTGTGGAAACTGACCATGCAATTTGACGAGTGGGTGGCGCGCATGCGCACCCCAAGCGAACGCGTGGCGGCCATCCGCCACCTGTTCGACGGCGCACCGGAAGAAGCACGACGCTACTTTGCGCTGCAGGATGACTATTCGTTCAGTATCGACGCGGCCATGTTCGAGGCGACCAAGCCGCAGGTACAATAACGGCGGACATAAAAAAACGGCGCTGAATGCAGATTCAGCGCCGTTTTTCTCAAACAGAAGCGGTTAAGCCAGTTGCGCTAACAAGGTCTCGGCATTCGACACTTCAAACTTGCCGCCTTGCTCGACGTTCAATTGCGTCACGACGCCATTGTCGACCAGCATCGAATAGCGCTGCGAGCGCGTACCCATGCCGTGCTTGCTGAAGTCGGCGTCCAGGCCCAGGGCCTTGCTGAAGGCGGCGTTGCCATCAGCCATCATGCGCACCACGCCGGTGGCTTTCTGATCGCGGCCCCAGGCGCCCATCACGAACGCGTCGTTGACGGAGATGCACCAGATTTCATCGACGCCCGCAGCTTTCAGGTCGGCAGCGTGCTTGACGTAGCCTGGCACGTGCTGTGCGGAGCAGGTCGGGGTGTAGGCGCCTGGCAGGCCGAAGATGGCGATCTTCTTGCCCTTGACCAGGTCTTGCACGTTGAACGTGTTCGGGCCCAGTGCGCAACCTTCGGTTTCGCTTTCGATGAATTCAGCCAGGGTGCCTTCTGGCAGGGTGTCGCCGATTTTGATGGTCATGTTGACTCCTTGTGTACTGTGTCGGTTGAGGCCGATGCCGCGACTATTGAACGGGCATCGCCTGTAATCTGGTTTTGCCAGCACGATGCTGGCACTGCACAATAGTATGCCTGACTTGCCGTAGTTGTGCAGAAAATGGCCAGAAAGGCAAAGTCAAAAATCAAGGCATCGGACAAAAAAACGGCGGCCCTCAGGCCGCCGTCGTGATTACCTACACCAGTTCAACTTAATCGGCTTGCTTGCGCAGGAAGGCCGGAATATCGTACGTTTCCATGCCATTCTTTTCCATCGCGCGCACTTGCTCGGAAGCCGATTCGCGGCGCCAAACGGCTGGTGCCTTCATGCCATCGAAACCGGCTGCCGGCGTGGCCACGCCCACGCTTGTCGTCACAGTCTGCGCGCCGCCCATCGCCGCCGACGGCGTCAGAGGGCTGTTGTGGGTGCCGGTGCGCAGCACTTGCTGCGGTACCAGCTGGATATTTTTCTTGGTGCGGCCCAGGCCCGTGGCCACCACGGTGACACGGATATCGTCGCCCATGGCGTCGTCGTAGGCGATACCTTGCGCAATCGACGCGTCCGGAGCGGCAAACGCGCGCACGGCAGCCATGACTTCCTTGATCTCCTTGCCCTTCAGGCCACGGCTGGCCGTGACGTTGACCAGCACGCCGCGCGCACCAGAGAGATCAATACCGTCCAGCAACGGCGAAGCGACAGCCTGTTCGGCAGCGATGCGCGCGCGGTCGACGCCGGAAGCGGTCGCCGTGCCCATCATGGCCTTGCCCTGCTCGCCCATGATGGTTTTCACGTCGTTGAAGTCGACGTTGATATGGCCTGGCACGTTGATGATCTCGGCAATGCCGGCCACCGCATTGTTGAGCACATCATCGGCGTGCTGCATCCATTCCAGCATGCTTTCGTCTTCGTAGATCTCTTCCAGTTTTTCGTTGAGGATGATGATCAGCGAATCGACGTGCAGGGACAGCTGCTCCAGGCCTTCGTCGGCGATGTCCATGCACTTCTGGCCTTCGTACGAGAATGGCTTGGATACCACGGCCACCGTCAGTGCGCCCAGTTCCTTGGCTATTTCAGCCACGATAGGCGCCGCGCCCGTACCCGTGCCGCCGCCCATGCCGGCCGCGATGAACACCATGTGCGCGCCGCGCAGCGCATCGGCGATGCGCGCGCGCGATTCTTCGGCCAGCTGGCGGCCGACGGCCGGTTTCATGCCAGCGCCCAGGCCCGTATCGCCGATCTGGATGATGTTGTGGGCCTTCGATGTCGACAGGGCCTGTGCGTCGGTGTTGGCGGCAATGAACTCCACGCCCGACATGCCTTTGTTGATCATGTGTTGGACTGCATTGCCACCCGCACCGCCGACGCCGACGACCTTGATGACGGTACCTATAGCTGTGTTATCGACCATATCGAACTCCATGATGTGCTCCTATCAGAATGCGGTTTCCAAGCGCCAGGCCTCATATTGGTAGGAGAACTGGAGATTGAAAACTGCGGTTAATATAAAATAAAGTTATGTGTTTGTACCTGCGATGCTGCGAAAAAACCTGTGCTGCCGGGCGAAAATCAAGCCCTTAAAAATTCCCTAAGAACCATTCCTTCATACGCTGCCAGACTGCCTTCACCGAGCCGTCCTGACGCGTCACGATGTGGCCGCGCAGGTATTGCTTTTTCGCTTCCAGCAGCAAGCCAAGCACCGTGGCATAGCGCGGACTGCGCACCACGTCGGCCAGCTGTCCCCGATACTCGGGCGTGCCCAGGCGCGCCGGTTTCAGAAAGATGTCTTCCGCCATTTCCACCATACCAGGCATGATGGAGGTGCCGCCGGTGAGCACGATGCCCGACGACAGCACGCCTTCGTAACCGGATTCGCGCACCACCTGGTGCACCATTGCGAACAGTTCTTCGACCCTTGGCTCGATCACTGCCGCCAGCGCCTGGCGCGACAGGTTGCGCGGGCCGCGGTCGCCCAGGCCAGGCACTTCCAGCGATTCGCCGGGATCGGCCAGGACCTGCTTGGCCACGCCATAGCGGATCTTGATTTCTTCCGCTTCCGCGGTCGGGGTGCGCAGGGCCATGGCGATGTCGTTGGTGATCTGGTCGCCGGCGATAGGAATGACTGCCGTATGGCGGATCGCGCCATCGGAGAACACCGCTACATCGGTCGTACCGCCGCCGATGTCGATCAGGACCACGCCCAGCTCCTTTTCGTCGGGCGTCAGCACCGCGTCGGCAGAGGCCATCGGCTGCAGGATCAGATCCGATACTTCCAGGCCGCAGCGGCGCACGCATTTGACGATGTTTTGCACCGCCGACACGGCGCCGGTGACGATGTGCACCTTCACCTCCAGGCGGATGCCGCTCATGCCGATAGGCTCGCGCACATCTTCCTGGCTATCGACGATGAACTCTTGCGGTACCGTGTGCAGCAATTGCTGATCGGTCGGAATGTTAACCGCTTTTGCCGTCTCGATGACGCGCGCCACGTCGGCCGCCGTCACTTCCTTGTCCTTGATGGCCACCATGCCGCTGGAATTGAAGCTGCGGATATGGCTGCCCGCGATACCGGCATAGACATTGCGGATCTTGCAGTCGGCCATCAGTTCGGCTTCTTCCAGCGCCCGCTGGATGGACTCCACCGTGGCCTCGATATTGACCACAACGCCCTTTTTCAGGCCCTTCGATTCGTGCTGGCCCAGCCCGATCACTTCGTGGCGCCCATCGGACATCACTTCGGCTACCACCGCCACCACTTTCGAGGTGCCGATGTCGAGGCCGACGATCAGGTTTTTCGCGTCTTTTGTCATTTCTGTCGCCTAGTTTTTGGGCTATTAGTTAATTGATTAATCGAATTGATTAATCGAATTGATTATTCGGTTAAGTCGGTTTTTTAATCGGACTGCTATTCTTTTTCTTCATCACTGGCCGGCCATCCTTGCCTTCGGCCGGTATCACCAGACCGGCTGAACTGAGGGCCAGGCCATTCTGGTAGCGCATATCGATCGTATCGATATTTTCCAGGCGGCTCGCCAGCTGCGGGTAGATGCCCACCAGCCGGTCAACCCGCGCCTTCAGCGTCGTATGATTCTGTTCGCGCCCCAGCGCCACGCTCATGCCGTTATTCAGCTTCACGGTCCACGCATAGCGGCTCGACAGCGACAAGGCTTCCGGCACCATCTTCAAAGGCACAAACCATTTTTCCAGCTGCACGTAGGTGGCCAGCACTTCTTTCTCGCTGCCATCGGGGCCGGAGAACGCCGGCAGTTCATGGTCATCCTCGGCTTCGGCCACATTGGCCGTAAATACATCGCCCTTAACCGACAGCAAACGACCGTCCTCGCCCCAGGTGCCCAGTGCTTCGTGTTCTTCCAGCGCCACGATGAGCTGGTTTGGCCACTCGCGCCGCACGCTGGCGCGGCGCACCCACGGCACCGCCTCGAAGACACCGCGCACGCTTTCCAGGTTGGTCGTGAAAAAATTGCCCTTGATGCGGCCCAGGGTTCCGCTGCGCAGGGTCAGGTAATTCACATGGCGCAAACCCTTGTCGTCCGCGCTTTCTACCTTGATCGTGCGCAGATCGAACATGGGACGCTGCGACACCCACCAGACGCCGGCCGCCACGCACACGACCAGAACCGCGGCCAGCAAGCCGTTGGCAGTCGTATTCAGGCTTTTAGCGTCATGCCACATATCAGTGCTGTCCCTTGTGCATTTTCAGGCGCGCGCCGGCGACGATTTCCAGGCACAGGTCTTCATAGCTGATGCCTAGCGCGCGCGCCGCCATCGGCACCAGCGAATGGCCGGTCATGCCCGGTGAAGTATTCACTTCCAGCAAAAACAACTTGCTGTCGGCAGCACGCATCAGCACATCCACGCGTCCCCAGCCTTCGCAGCCAAGGGCGCGGTAGGCTTCCACGGCGATACGCTCCATCTCGGCCAGGATCGGCTGGTCCAGTTGCGGCGGGCAAAAGTACTGGGTATCGTCGGTGAAGTATTTGTTCTGATAGTCGTAGTTGCCTTGCGGAGCGACGATTTCAATCGGCGGCAACGCGCGCGCCGTGGCGCCCTGGCCCAGGATCGCCACGGTAAACTCGCGGCCCTTGATGAATTCCTCGGCCAGCACCGAATCATCGAGACCGGCGGCGATGTCGTAGGCAGGCTGGAAAGCCGAGGCTTCGTTGACCGTCGTGATGCCGATGCTCGATCCTTCATGTGGCGGCTTGACGATCAGCGGCAAGCCCAGTTCGGCCGCCACCATGGCCAGGTCGGACTGGGCGTCGAGCACCGCGTATTTCGGCGTCGGCAAGTTGTGCATCAGCCAGATCATCTTGGTGTAGACCTTGTCCATGCCCACCGCACAGGCCATCACGCCGCTGCCCGTGTAGGCAATGCCCAGTTGCTCCAGCGCGCCCTGCAGGCTGCCGTCTTCGCCGAAGCGGCCATGCAGCGCAATGAAGACACGGTCAAATTTTTCAGCGGCCAGTTCGGCCAGGCTGCGTTCGCCCGTGTCGAACGCATGCGCGTCCACACCACGGCTTTGCAGCGCAGCGAGTACGCCCGTGCCGGACATCAGCGACACTTCGCGCTCGGCCGAGCGGCCGCCGAACAGGACGCCGACCTTGCCCAATTGTTTAACGTCGATAACTGAAGCTTGGTTCACGTCAGGCCTTTACAGTGTTGGATTGATACGTAGTCAGTTGTTGCGGGATGCCGCTGATCGAGCCCGCGCCCATGGTCAGCACGACGTCGCCGTCACGCGCCACGCTCATGATGGTGTCGGCCATATCGGTCATGGACTCGACGAAAATCGGCTCGATCTTGCCGCGGGCGCGCAACGCATGCGCCAGCGCGCGGCCATCGGCGGCGACGATAGGCGCTTCGCCTGCCGCATACACTTCGGACAGCAGCAGCACATCGGGCGTACTCAGCACCTTGACGAAATCCTCGAACAGGTCGCGCGTGCGGCTGTAACGGTGCGGCTGGAAAGCCAGCACCAGGCGGCGGCCCGGATAAGCGGCGCGCGCGGCGGCCAGGGTCACTTCCGTCTCCACCGGGTGGTGGCCAAAATCATCGACCAGCGAGAAGCTGCCGCCACTTGGCAGGGCCACGTCGCCATAGCGTGTGAAGCGCCGGCCCACGCCGGAAAATTCGGCCAGTCCTTGCTGCGTGGCGCTGTCGGCGATGCCGATTTCTCGCGCGATGGCGATGGCCGAGCAGGCATTCTGCACATTGTGCATGCCGGGCTGGTTCAACACCACGTCCAGGTCGGGATGACCTTCCTGCAGCACGGTGAAATGCATTTCCAGGCCCACGGCGCGCGCGTTGATGGCGCGCACTTGCGCGTCTTCCGCAAAACCGTAGGTGGTGACCGGCTTGGTCACGGACGGGATGATGGCGCGCACGTGCGGATCATCGATGCACAGCATGGCGCGGCCATAGAACGGCAAGCGATGCGTGAACTGCACGAAGGCCTGCTTGAGCTTTTCAAAATCATGCTCGTAAGTGTCCATGTGATCGGCGTCGATATTCGTGATCACTTCGATCATCGGCGTCAGGTTCAGGAACGAGGCGTCCGATTCATCGGCTTCGGCCACCAGATAATCGCCCGAACCGAGCTTGGCGTTCGCGCCGGCGCTGGTCAAACGGCCGCCGATGACAAACGTGGGATCGAGGCCACCCTGCGCCAGCACCGATGCCACCAGGCTGGTGGTAGTGGTCTTGCCATGCGTGCCGGCAATCGCGATGCCGCGTTTCAAGCGCATCAATTCGCCCAGCATCACGGCGCGCGGCACCAGTGGGATCTTGCGTGCGCGCGCTGCCGTCACTTCCGGATTGTCTTGCGGCACGGCGCCCGAGGTCACCACCGCATCGGCGTCGCCGATATTTTCGGCCGCGTGACCGAGCATGATGGTCGCGCCCAGGCTCGCCAGGCGCTGCGTCGCCGCATTGCTGCCCAGGTCGGAGCCCGACACCTTGTAGCCCAGATTGACCAGCACTTCGGCGATGCCGCTCATGCCGCTGCCGCCAATGCCGACAAAGTGGATATTGTTTACTTTATGCTTCACAGAGCTAACCTCATGCCAGTTTTTCCAATACGTTTGCGATCGCCTCATTGGCGTCGCGCTTGCCTGCCGCCAGTGCCGCCTGCGCCATCTGCTGGCATGCATCGCGACTCATCGATGCCAGCAAAGCGCTCAGCGACGCTGCACTCATTTCCGTCTGCGGCAAATGAATCGCCGCGCCTTGTTTTGCCATCCATTGCGCGTTGTCGCGCTGGTGGCTGGTAGTCGACGCCACCAGCGGCACCAGTACACTGGCAACGCCGGCCGCCGTCAGCTCCGACAAGGTGATCGCGCCTGCGCGGCAAATCACCAGGTCGGCCTCGGTATACGCCTTGGCCATGTCGTCGATGAAATCGACCACGTTGGCGTCTACGCCCGCTTGCGCATACGCGGCATGCAGGGCGTCGATATTTTTCTTGCCCGACTGGTGCGTCACCAGCGGACGTGCACCTTCCGGCATCAGCGCCAGCGCAGCAGGCAAGTTGTCGTTCAGCGCTTTTGCGCCCAGGCTGCCGCCCACCACCAGGATGCGCAGCGGTCCGCTGCGTCCGGCGAAACGCGACGCCGGCGGCGCCATGGCCAGAATTTCGGCGCGCACGGGATTGCCCGTCACGACAGCCTTGCCGGCGGCGCTGCCGAAATCAGCAGGAAAACCAAAACACACTTGCTGCGCCAGCGGCACCAGGGTCTTGTTCGACAACAGCAGCGCGGCATCGGCATTGACCAGCACCAGCGGCACGCCCTTCAAGCGTGCCATCAAGCCACCTGGCACAGTGACGTAGCCCCCCATGCCCATCACCACGTCCGGCTTGCGGCTGGCGATAAAACGGCGGATGGCAAAGAAACTGGCCAGCATCCTGAAACCGCCCTTGATTGTATGCGCCAGCCCTTTGCCACGCATGCCGGAAAATTCAATGGCGTCCATGGGAATGCCGCTCTTCGGCACCAGGTCTTGCTCCATGCCATGGGTCGTGCCCAGCCAGCTCACTTCCCAGCCGCGCGCGCGCATGGTCTGCGCAATCGCCAGGCCTGGGAAGATATGGCCGCCGGTGCCGGCCGCCATGATCATCAGTCTTTTAGTCGTTTTCAATTTCGTTACATTGTTCATAGCCGGCCTCCGCGCATCAGGATCCGGTTTTCGTAATCGATGCGCAGCAAGATCGCCAGGCCGATACAGTTAATCAGTACTCCCGTGCCGCCGTAGCTCATCAAAGGCAAGGTCAGTCCTTTGGTCGGCAACAGGCCCAGGTTCACGCCCATGTTGATGAATGTCTGCACGCCTATCCAGATGGCAATGCCTTTCGCCGTCAATCCGGCAAAGGTCTGGTCGATGGCGATCGCCTGGCGGCCGATGTCGAAGGCTCGCTTGATAATCCAGTAGAACATGCCGATCACGATCAATACGCCCACCAGGCCCAGTTCCTCGCCGATCACGGCCAGCAAGAAGTCCGTATGCGCTTCGGGCAGGTAGTGCAGTTTTTCCACGCTGCCGCCCAGGCCCACGCCAAACAGTTCACCGCGCCCGAAGGCGATCAGCGAGTGCGTCAGCTGGTACGCCTTGTTCAGCGCATTGTCTTCCTGCCACGGATCGAGATACGCAAAAAAACGCTCGCGGCGGAATTTCGACAGGGCGATGATGGTGACGAAAATCGCCGTCAGCATGGCGCCGATGCCACCAAACCAGATGGCGTTGACGCCACCCAGGAACAAAATGCCCATGGCGATACAGACGATCACGCCGAAGGCGCCCAGGTCGGGCTCCATCAGCAGCAGCAGGCCGACGAAGCTGACGGCCAATGCCATCGGCATGAAACCCTTGGTCAGCTTGTGCATGTATTCCTGCTTGCGCACCGTGTAGTCGGCCGCGTACAGCACCATCACCACCTTCATCAGTTCGGACGGCTGCGGCCGCAGGCCCGGCAGGTTCAGCCAGCGGCGACCGCCGTTGACCGACACGCCCAGGCCCGGTATCAGGACCATCACCAGCAGCACCAGCGTGCCGATGAACAGCCACGGAGCAATCTTTTGCCAGGTAGCGATACGGACGCGGAACACCAGCGCACTGACGATGATCGAAATGCCGATGAAGAGCGCCTGGCGCACGACGAAATAGCTGTTCGTGTAGGCGGCAAACTTGCGCGCGTCCGACAGCGAGATCGACGCCGAATACACCATTACCATGCCCAGCAACATGAGCAGCAGGACCACCCACACCAGCGGCTGGTCGTACTCCATCATCTTCGACTGCCGCGCGCGGCCATCCAGCGGCTTGGCAGCCGAGCCGGAACCGAAGCGGAATGGCAGTTGGAAGGCCATCAGATATCCTGTCCGTTTTCCAGGGCGATGTCGCGCACGGCGTCGACAAACACCTGCGCCCGATGCGCATAGTTCTTGAACATGTCCAGGCTGGCGCATGCAGGCGACAGCAGCACGCAATCGCCGGCCTGGGCCAAGCTGCTGGCCCGCTGGACGGCTTCCGGCAAGGTGGCGCAATCGATGATGTCCACGCCCGCCGGTGCCAGTGCTGCGCGTAACGCTGGCGCATCACGGCCGATCAGCACCACGGCGCGCACGTAACGCGATACGGGTTCAGCTAGCGGAGAGAAGTCCTGCCCCTTGCCGTCACCGCCGGCGATCAGCACCAGGCGCTGCTGCGCACCACCGAAGGACTTGCCGAGGCCAAACAGTGCCGCCACCGTGGCGCCCACGTTCGTGCCTTTGCTGTCGTCGTAGTATTCGACTTCGCCCACGGCCGTGATCAGCTCCACCCTGTGCGGCTCGCCCTGGTATTCGCGCAAGCCATGCAGCAGCGGTGCGAACGGCAGGCCGATGGCGCGGCACAGGGCCAGCGCAGCGAGCGCATTCGAGGCGTTATGCTGGCCGCGAATTTTCAGCGCGTCAGCTGGCATCAGTTTTTTCGCCATCGTCGGCACCGGTGCCGGCGCCGGATCGTTCTTCTTGCGCTTTTTCTCGATCACTTCCTCGCTGGGCACCGCTTGCGCCAGCCAGAAGATACCGCGTTCATTGACCAGGCCAAAGCTGTCCACGTCAAGCGGTTCGCCCGTGCCGAAGGTGATCGTGTCAACCAGGGGATTGGCCATGCGCATGACAAACGCATCGTCGCGGTTCAGCACGCGCACGGTTTCGTCGCCGAAGATGCGCGCCTTGTCGCTGGCATAGGCGGCCATGTCACCATGCCAGTCCAGGTGGTCCTGCGACAAATTGAGCACCGTGGCCGCATCGGCCTGCAGGCTGAAGGTGGTGTGCAGCTGGAAGCTGGACAGCTCCAGGATCCACGCCTGCGGCAGGATGCTAACCAGCGGTGCCGCAGCGTCGCCATCTTCTTCAGCTGCAGCCGGAAGCGGGGCTGGCTCGGCGTCAAGCACTTCGCGCAGCACGTCCAGCGCGGCAGGGCTAATATTGCCGGCCACGCGCGTGGCCAGGCCGGCGCGTTCGCACAGCAGGCCAACCAGGCTGGTGACCGTGGTCTTGCCATTCGTGCCCGTGATGGCGATGACTTTCGGCGCATAGCCGCGCTCCGCCTTCAAAGCAGCCAGCGCTTGCGCGAACAGTTCGATCTCGCCCCACACGGGGATATTTTTCTCAAAAGCGGCCGGCGCGATGTCGGCCAACTCGCGCTGCGGCGCCAGGCCCGGGCTGACGGCGACGAAATCGACGCCATCAAGCAACTCGGGCGCAAACGGGCCGGCGATGAACCGCGCCTGCGGCACTGCGGCCTGCAAGGCAGCCAGGCGTTCGGGCGCGTCACGCGTATCGGCCACGCGCACGATTGCCCCGCTGCGTGCCAGCCACAATGCCATGGCCAGCCCCGACTCGCCGAGGCCCAGTACCAGTGCGGTTTTGTCAAAGTACATCATCAGCGCAGCTTCAGGGTGGTCAGGCCGAGCAGCACCAGCATCATGGTGATGATCCAGAAACGCACGACGACCTGCGTCTCTTTCCAGCCTTTTTGTTCAAAATGGTGATGCAGTGGCGCCATCAGGAAAACGCGGCGACCTGCGCCATAGCGTTTCTTGGTGTATTTAAACCAGACGACCTGGATGATCACGGACAGCGTTTCGACTACAAAAATGCCGCCCATGATGAACAGGACGATTTCCTGGCGCACGATGACGGCGACAGTGCCCAGCGCGCCGCCCAGTGCAAGTGCGCCAACGTCACCCATGAACACCTTGGCGGGATGGGTGTTGTACCAAAGGAAAGCCAGGCCGGAACCGGCCAGCGCACCGCAGAAAATCACCAGTTCGCCGGCGCCCGGAATATGCGGGATGAACAGGTAGCGCGCATAGGTTGCGTTGCCCGTCAGGTAGGCGAACAGGCCCAGGGCCGCGCCCACCATCACAGTTGGCATGATGGCCAGGCCGTCGAGGCCGTCGGTGAAATTGACGGCGTTGCTGGTGCCGACGATGACGCAGTAGGTCAGCGCAATGAAGCCCCACACGCCCAGCGGATAGCTGATGGTCTTGAAGAATGGGACGATCAGGTCGGCTTTTGGCGGCAGGTCCATGGCGAAGCCGGACTGCACCCAGGCATAGATCAGGTTCCACACATGGCCCGCGTCGGGTTCCGAAACGGACACGGAAAACGCCAGGTAGAAGGCGGCGATGATGCCGATCAGCGACTGCCAGAAGTATTTTTCGCGCGAGCGCATGCCTTCCGGATCCTGGTGCACCACCTTGCGGTAGTCGTCGGCCCAGCCGACGGCGCCAAAGCCCAGAGTGACGATCAGCACGGGCCAGATGAAGCGGTTCGACAAATCGGCCCACAACAAGGTGGAAATACCGATGGCGATCAGGATCAGCAGCCCGCCCATGGTGGGGGTGCCGTGTTTTTTCAGATGCGTTTGCGGGCCATCCGTACGCACGGCCTGGCCAACCTTCATGCGCGTGAGCATGCGGATCACGGCCGGACCGGCGCACAGGCCGATCAAAATCGCCGTCAATGTGGCAAAGACGGCGCGGAAGGTGATGAAGTTAAAGACCCGCAGTGGGCCTATGTCGTCCTGGAAATAATGAGCGAGCCAGAGCAGCATGATTAGTGAGCTTCCTTGTTATTGTTGTTTGAACCAATCAAATGCTGCACGGCCCGTTCCATCTTCATGAAGCGGGAGCCCTTGATTAATACTGTTGCATCCGCACGGCCGGACAAATGCGCATCGAGCGCAGCGAGCAAGCCGTCGAACTGTTCGAAATACTCCACGACCGTGCCTGATTCCTGGCTTGCGGCTACCTGCGCCGGATTGACCAGATGGCGCGCCAGGCCGCCCGTCGCCAGCACGTATTCGATGCCTTTGGCGGCGGCGTAGGCGCCGATCTCTTCGTGGAACTGCTGCCCCTGCGTACCGACTTCGCCCATCTCGCCCAGCACCAGGATGCGCGGCGCGGCCGCTTGCGCCAGCACATCGATGGCTGCCCGCGCCGAATCCGGATTGGCGTTATAGCTGTCGTCGATGATGGTGGCGCCATTGGCGGCGCGCTTTTTCTGCAGGCGGCCATTCACGGGCGCGAACGCCTCCAGGCCCTGCTTGATATATTCGATGGCGATGCCGGCGCCGACGGCGCACGCCACCGCTGCCAGCGCATTGCGCACATTGTGTTCGCCCGCTGCCTGCAGGCCCACAAAAAACTGGCGCATCGCGCCGTCCTGCGCACGCACGCTGACAAACATCTCGCTGCCAAAATCCTCGGCCGCGCGGTGCGTGCAGCTCACGTCAGCTTCTTTCGACAGGCCGAAGGTGATGACCGTGCGCGTACCGGACAATTTGCGCCACAAGGCAGTAAATTCATCGCCATGCGGGAAGACAGCCACGCCGTCGTCTGCCAATGCCGCCAGTGCGGCGCCATTCTCGCGTGCCACCGCTTCCACCGTATGCATGAATTCCTGGTGTTCGCGCTGCGCGTTGTTGACCATCGCCAGGGTCGGCGCGGCAATCGCCGCCAGGCGCGCGATCTCGCCAGGGTGGTTCATGCCCATCTCGATGACGGCCGCCTTGTGCCCTTCATGCAAGCGCAACAGGGTCAGGGGTACGCCGATCTCATTATTCAAATTGCCGCGCGTGGCCAGGCGGCCTTCTTCGCCAACGGCCGCCGCCAGAATGGCCGAGATCATTTCCTTGACGGTGGTCTTGCCGTTGCTGCCGGTGACGCCGATGACGGGCAGGCTGAAACGGCGGCGCCAGTAATTGGCGATGCGGCCCAGCGCCACCAGCGTGTCGGCGACAACGATGGCCGGTACCTTGCGGCTGTCCCAGTTTGCGGGCAGGCGCTCGACGACCACGGCGGCCACGCCCCTGGCAGCCACCTGTTCAAGGAAATCGTGGGCATCGAAACTCTCGCCGCGCAGGGCGACGAACAGCGAGCCGGCGGGAGCGCTGCGGCTGTCGGTGGACACGCCATCAAAAGCGGCGTCGCCCGTGATCTGCGCGTCGTCCAGCGACGGCAGCAATTCTGCCAGGCTTGCATGCATGAGGCGATCCATCAGTTCGTCCGCATCATGGTCAAACGCGCGGACAGGGCCAGCTGCGCGTGGTCGGCATCGGAAAACGGCAATTTCTTGCCCTTGATTTCCTGGTATGGCTCATGCCCCTTGCCCGCCAACAAAATCACATCCGGCTTGGCGGCATGCTTGATGGCCGACAGAATCGCGGCGGCACGGTCTTCGATGGCCTGCGGCTGCGGACCCTCAGCACGCATGCCGGCAACGATCTGCGCGATGATGGCGTGCGGATCTTCGCTGCGTGGATTGTCGCTGGTGACTAGCACGTGATCGGCCAGCTGCGCGATGGCGCCCATCTGCGGGCGCTTGCCCGGATCACGGTCACCGCCACCGCCAAACACGCACCACAACTGGCCGCCGCGTTCCTGCGCCACCTGGCGCAGGGCGGCCAGGGTTTTTTCCAGTGCGTCAGGCGTATGCGCGTAGTCGATGACGACCATCGGCGCTTCCTGGCCGCCCATCTGCTGCATGCGGCCGGGAGCTGGCTGCAGGGACTCGATGCCGTCGATGGCCGCGCGCAGGCCGGTGCCATGCGCCAGCAAGGCGCCCAGCACGGCCAGCGCATTGCTGATGTTGAAGTGCCCCACCAGCTGCGTCTTCACCAGCGCCACGCCCAATGGGCAATCCAGGTGGAAGTCGGTACCGGCATGGCGGCTGCGGAACTGGCTGGCGCGCAGCATCAGCACGCCTGGCAGGTCGGGCAAGCTGGCCGCATCCTGCAAGGTGTAGCCGATGACCGGGTACTCGCCGGCCAGCTTGCCATCGACATGCTGTACCAGGCGCAGGCCCATGGCATCGTCCAGGTTGATGACGGCCGTTTTCAGGCCAGGCCAGTCGAACAGTCTGACTTTGGCCGCCTCGTAGGTCGCCATGTCGCCGTGGTAATCAAGGTGGTCACGCGTCAGGTTGGTAAACATCGCCACATCGAAATGCATGCCGGCCGCGCGTTCCTGGTGCAGGCCGATCGACGACACTTCGATGGCGACGGCTTGCGCGCCGGCGTCGCGCATGGCGGCCAATTTGCGCGCCAGCAGCACGGCGTCGGGCGTGGTATAGCCGGTGACGTCGAACTCGATCTCGCCGCGCGGCTTGCACAGGCCCACGCCCAAGGTGCCGATCACGGAAGATGTTATGCCTAGGCGCGCCAGTGCCTGCGCCAGCCACAGTGCGCATGAGGTCTTGCCATTCGTGCCCGTCACGCCGGCGCTGAACATGGCGCTATCCGGCATGTCATAGAACGCATGGGCAATGGGGCCGGCCAATGATTTCAGATTGGCGACGGCCAGCTGCGGCACAGTCCACGATGCATCCCAGTTGGCCTCGTCGTGGACGATGGCCGCTGCGCCCTGTTCAATGGCGGCAGCGATGAAATGGGTGGCGCCAGCGTAGGCGAAAAACACGTCGCCACGCTGCACGCGGCGCGAATCGGACGTCAGCTGCCCGGACGGGGCAGCCGCTTTGATCCACAAACTGATTTCTTGTATGCTCATGAGTGACTTCACATGGCCTCCGGGCCGGCATTGGCCGGGACCACGATTTCGGTAACGGAGGAATCGGGCGGTACGTTCATCGCGCGCAGCGCGTTGGTCGCAATCGCCGCGAAAGCGGGAGCGGCAACCTGGCCGCCATAGTGGGCAGCGCCGGTCGGTTCATCGATCATCACGGCAATGATGAAGCGCGGCGCCGACATCGGCACCATGCCCACGAAAGAACCGATATATTTGCGCGGCATCGCGTAGCGGCCATTTTCCACCTTGTAGGCGGTGCCCGTCTTGCCGCCGACGCGGTAGCCGGCAACCTGGGCGCGCTTGGCCGAGCCATGTGCGCCGGAGACCACCAGTTCCAGCATGGCGCGCATTTCGGCAGCCGTCTTCGATTTGATCACCTGCTGCCCCACGGGCAGTTCATTGACTTTTTGAAATGACAGGGGAATCGTGTCGCCATCGCGCGCGAACATCATATAAGAGCGCGCCAACTGGATCAGCGAGACGGAAATGCCGTTACCGTAGCTCATGGTCGCCTGCTCCACCGGGCGCCACGATTTATATGGACGCACGCGGCCGGCCACGGCGCCGGGGAAACCCCATTTCGGCTGCTGGCCGAAGCCCACCTTGGTAAACATTTCCCACATTTCCTGCGACGGCATGCCCAGCGCGATTTTCGAGGTGCCGATATTCGACGACATCTCGATGATCTCGGAGACATTGATCACGCCATGCGGCTTGGTGTCAGTAATCGTGCGGTCGGCGATGGTGTAGCGGCCCGGCCCTGTATCGATCAGGGTGGTCGGCTTGACGCGGCCCGTGTCGAGCGCCAGCGAGACAGTAATCGGCTTCAGCGTCGAACCGGGTTCGAACGTATCTGTCATGACGCGGTTGCGCAATTGCTGGCCCGTCAACTTGCGGCGGTCGTTCGGGTCATAGCTCGGATAGTTGGCCAGGGCCAGCACTTCGCCCGTGTGCACGTCGAGCACCACGGCGCCGCCGGCCTTGGCATTGAATTTTTCCACCGCTTCCTTCAACTGCGTGAAGGCGATGTACTGGATCTTGCTGTCGACGGAAAGGGTCAGGTCCTTGCCGTCATGCGGTTCGTGGATAAAGCCGATGTCTTCGACAATATGTCCCAGGCGGTCCTTGATCACGCGGCGGCTGCCGGTGGTGCCGACCAGGGATTTTTGCTGCGCCAGTTCCATGCTTTCCTGGCCCACGTCTTCCACATTGGTGAAACCGACCACGTGGGTCATCACTTCGCCCTGTGGATAAAAGCGCTTGTATTCCTTGCGCTCGTCGATGCCGTCGATGCCCAGTTTGGAAATCTTGTCGGCCACGTCCATCTCGACCTGGCGCTTCAGGTAAACAAAGCTGCGGTCCGAATCGAGTTTCTTGCGCAATTCGTTGACGTTCATTTCCAGCAAGCCGGCCAGCGCATTGATTTTTTCGGGTGTTGCCTGCAGCACGTCGTCGGGAATCGCCCAGATGGCCTTGACGGGCACGGACGAAGCGAGCACCTGGCCATTGCGGTCGGTGATCTTGCCGCGCGTGGCAGGCAGTTCGAGCGTGCGCTCATAGCGCGCCTTGCCCTGCTTTTGCAAAAATTGCGTCGATACGCCCTGCAGCCACAGGGCGCGCGCACCCAGGCCGGCGAAAGCGAAGAACAGCAGGAACAGCACGACGCGCGAACGCCAGACGGGCAGACGCACTGCCAGTACCGGATTCTTCGAGAATGGCACGCCTTTCGATGCCGCCACCCGACCGTTGCTGTTACCGCCCAACTTCATTATTCGCCCTCCGTCAGGTATTGGGTACGCGCCGCCGTCAGTGGCGTCATGCTCAGGTCGCGCCGTGCGATGGATTCGATACGTTCATGCTTACCCAGTGTCGACTGGTCCAGCTGCAGCTGCGCCCAGTCGATGTCGAGCTGGCGCGACAACCCTTGCGCGCGCTCCAGGTCGATCAACAGGTGGCGCGCCTGGTACTGCGCGTTCACCGTCGACAGGCCGCAGCACACCAGCAGGGCTGACAGCACGACACTGAGCTTGCCAGTCATCGGGTGCCGCCACTGACTGAGGAAGTCGATGACACCAGCGGCAAGCGCTGCGCCACGCGCATCACGGCCGAACGCGAACGCGGGTTCGCTGCGATTTCGGCGTCCGACGGCTTCATCTTCGAAATCAGCTTCATTTCCGGCTGCGGCAAGTCGACCGCGCGGATCGGCAGGCGGCGGTCAGGCTGCTCCACGTTCGCCTTCGAGGCGAAGAAGCGCTTGACCATGCGGTCTTCCAGCGAATGAAAACTGATCACGGCCATGCGCGCGCCGGGCGCCAGGCAGGCATACGCCTGGCTCAAGCCGATCTCGAGATCCTCGAGCTCTTTGTTAATGAAAATGCGTATGGCCTGAAAGGTGCGGGTAGCGGGGTCCTTACCCTTCTCGCGGGTCTTGACGGCGCCTGCCACGATGCTGGCAAGCTGTCGTGTGCTTGAAATTGGCTGGACTGCCCGGCCAGCAACAATCGCCTTTGCAATCTGAAAAGCAAACCGTTCTTCCCCATAATCGCGTATCACCTTTTCTAAATTCTGCTCGGTTTCCACCGCCAGCCATTCGGCCGCGGAAATGCCGCGCGTAGTATCCATGCGCATGTCCAGCGGTCCGTCGTTGCGGAAGCTGAAGCCGCGCGCCGCATCGTCGACCTGCGGCGACGAGATGCCCAGGTCAAGCAGGATGCCGTTCACCTGCTGCACGCCGCGCTCGGCCAGGCTGGCCGTCATGGTGGCAAAGCTGTCGTGGACGATGTCAAAACGCGGGTCGGCGATTTGCTCGGCCGTGGCGATGGCCTGCAAATCCTTGTCGAAGCCGATCAAGCGCGCGTCATTTGCCAGGCGCGACAGGATCAAGCGGCTATGCCCGCCGCGGCCAAACGTGCCGTCGACGTAAATACCGTGCGCACGCTCGCCCGACAGGTCGAGCGCGTCGACCGCTTCATCGAGCAGCACCGTGCGATGCTGAAATTCCGGCACCGTTTGTAGTGTCATTACGGAGCCTTAGAAAGAAAAATTGGAAAGTACATCGGGAGTGCCGGCATCGATCGCCTGCTGTTCTTGTTCGGCCAGTTTGGCGGCATCCCATATTTCAAAGTGGCTGCCCATGCCGATCATCATCACTTCGCGCGACAGCCCGACGGCGTTGCGCAATTCAGGCGAAATCAGCACGCGGCCGGCCGAGTCGAGCTCGACGTCAACGGCGTTGCCGAGGAAGATGCGCTGCCAGGCGCGCGCCGACATGGGCCAGGTGGCGATTTGCTGGCGGTGGCTTTCCCACACGGGGCGGGGGAAAAACAGCAGGCAGCCATCGGGGTGTTTGGTCAGGGTCAAGCGGCCTTCGCATTGAATCGACAGCGCGTCACGGTGCTTGGCAGGGATAGACATCCTGCCTTTGGCATCGAGATTGATTGCGGACGCGCCTTGAAACACGGAAGACCTTTTTGAGCTTGGTTTGCGACGCCTTGGCGTCACGCAAAGATGGAAAATTTCCCACAAAAATACACTTTTTCACACAGTTGCCCACTTTAGAGTAAGCAAAGATAGTGGTCAAGCGGTTTCCGATTGGAAAAACAGGAATTTTAGTAATGAAATTAAGGACTTAGCGCATATCGTTGAAGGAGTCTCAAATAAAAATATATCGATAAATTAGATACTTATGAAAGATAGTGAATGTGCTACCTCATCTGCACACATGTTTTTTCCTACCGTAAACATCAAAAAAAACGAAATCGGAAACTTGAAATTTTTACAGTTAGTTGATACATGGCAATAGTTTCGTCATACAGACACAAGGAAAAATGGCCACAGGGAAAGACTTGGCTTACGGCAAAAAAATGGCCCGCATGGCGCGCCTTCCCGCCAATTTCCCGGGCTAGCGTCAGCAGGGAAAACTTTTTTTGCACCGCGGCAATTAATTAGAGTGAGGAAACTTTAACCAATTGCTCACTTTTACTTGTATATACAACTTTATCTTAAGCGCTATATTTTTGAAAACAAAAAAGCCCCGTTGCAGGTAATGCCGTTCAGTTAAGACTGGACGGCATTTTTATTTTGAGCTTGTAAACGCCCATGTCAGATGTTAACCTGCGTGGCGATGCTTGATGACCCTCTCCATTTCCTGGCAAACCA
>NZ_JBNYXW010000026.1:0-54386 GCF_051380875.1 Janthinobacterium woesei | reverse complement strand
CAAAATCCGTGCTCGACGCCAGTTGGTCGATGTTCCGAACCATGCTGCATTACAAAAGCGATGACGCTGGCGTGTGGTTCGAGGAAGTCAACGAAGCTTATTCAACCCAAACCTGTTTTGCCTGCGACGCACGCAGCGGCCCGAGAGGGCTGCAAGGTCTTGGAATAAGAGAGTGGAGCTGCTCGAACTGCGGTGCAGTGCATGACCGCGACGTCAACTCGGCAAATATCATTCTCGCGCGCGGACATGCGCGTCTCGCAGGAGGAATCCCCTTCCTTTCCGCCTAAGCGGCAGCCGCAAGGCTGAGGTGGGGGAGGATATCAAACTCTACATCCCCCGTTGTGCTGCGTTCATATGCGAAAAACGCATATCAAACGGCAAAACGCTTCGTTCTCTTTGCGGCCGATGCGCCGTAATCTGGTGGCTCTGAAAGTTCAACCACTGGGGATCTTAGATGCTGTCGAAAAAAATCATCATTGCCGCCGCCATCAGCGCGTTTGCCGTCCTGCAAACCGCGCAAGCTGCCGATATCACCCTGCTCAATGTGTCGTATGACCCGACGCGCGAGCTGTACCAGGATGTGAATACGGCGTTTGCCAAGGAGTGGAAAGGCAAGACGGGCGACAACGTCAAGATCAAGCAATCGCACGGCGGTTCCGGCAAGCAGGCGCGCGCCGTCATCGACGGCCTGGAAGCGGACATCGTCACCCTGGCGCTGGCCTACGACATCGACGCGCTGGCCGAGCGCAAGCTGCTGGCCGCCGACTGGCAAAAGAAATTGACGCACAACAGCTCGCCTTACACCTCGACCATCGTCTTCCTCGTGCGCAAGGGCAATCCGAAAGGCATCAAGGACTGGAATGACCTGATCAAGCCGGGCGTGTCCGTCATCACGCCGAACCCGAAAACCTCGGGCGGCGCCCGCTGGAACCATTTGGCAGCCTGGGGCTACGCGCTGCGCCAACCGGGCGGCAATGACGCCAAGGCCAAGGATTTCCTCGGCAAGCTGTACAAGAACGTACCGGTGCTCGATTCCGGTGCCCGTGGCGCCACCACCACCTTCGTCGAACGTGGCATCGGCGACGTGCTGATTGCCTGGGAAAACGAAGCCTACCTGGCTGTCAAGGAACTGGGCCCGACCAAGTTTGACATCATCACCCCGTCCGTCAGCATCCTGGCCGAGCCGCCGGTCGCCGTCATCGATAAATTTGCCGATAAGCATGGTACGCGCAAGGTGGCCGAGGCTTACCTGAACTACCTGTACACGGACGAAGCGCAAGACATCATTGCCAAGAATTACTACCGTCCGGCAACGGAAAAGGCTGCGAAGAAATACGCATCGCAGTTCGCCAAGGTCAATCTGTTCACCATCGAGCAAGTTGCCGGCGGCTGGACGGCCGCACAAAAGGCGCACTTTGCTGATGGCGGCATCTTCGACCAGATCTATCAGCCTAAGTAATCTTAGGTAAGCTCGACCGGCGGGCGGCAACGCTGGCCGGAACGCATGACGAAAGGAAGCATCATGGCGCTGCGCAGCTTTTCCGATTATCGTGTACTGATCGTGCCGGGCTTGCATAACAGCGGCCCCGAGCATTGGCAGAGCCGCTGGCAGCGCCTGTATCCGCAATTCGAAAGAGTCGAGCAGGACGACTGGGCCAAGGCGGACCTGGCCACCTGGTCGGCGCGGCTGGACCGGGTGCGGCGGCAAGAGTCGCGTCCGACACTGATCGTCGCCCACAGCTTCGGCTGCCTGGCAACAGCGCACAGCCTGGCGCGCGACCCGCATGGCGTGGCCGGCGTGCTGCTGGTGGGGCCGGCCGATCCGGACAAGTTCGGCGTGGCGAAAGCCTTGCCGCAGAAACGTCTGCCTTGCCCCGGCATCCTGATCGCCAGCCAGACGGACCCGTGGATGACGGCCGAGCACGCCACGCAGTGGGCGCGGCGCTGGAATTGCAAATACATCGATGGCGGCGCCTTGGGCCACATCAACGGGGAATCGGGCCTGGGCGACTGGATTGATGGCCAGGCGCAATTGCAGGCGCTGTTTGATCTGGCGCAAAATGAACGCCGCCAACGTCAGGCAGCCTGATTGTCTGGCGATGCACTACACTCAAGTTCTATCCACTACCTGTTGAGGAGATCACGATGACCTTACGCCTGGGCGATGTCGCCCCTGATTTTGAACAAGACAGCTCGATCGGCACGCTCAAGTTCCACGAGTGGGCCGGCAATTCCTGGGTGGTGCTGTTTTCCCACCCGGCCGACTTTACCCCCGTGTGCACCACGGAACTGGGCTTGACGGCCAAGCTCAAGCCGGAATTCGACAAACGCAACGTGAAGGCCATCGCCCTGTCCGTGGACGCGGCCGAGTCGCACAAGCGCTGGATCAAGGATATCGAAGAGACGCAAAACACGGTAGTGGGCTTTCCCATCATCGCCGACGTCGACAAGAAAGTGGCCGTGCTGTACGACATGATCCACCCGGAACAGTCCGTCACCGCCACCGTGCGCTCCGTGTTCCTCATCGATCCGAACAAGAAAGTACGCCTGATCCTCACGTATCCGCTCAGTACGGGCCGCAACTTCGATGAAATCTTGCGCGTCATCGACGCCCTGCAATTGACGGATGGCTACACGGTGGCCACGCCCGGCAACTGGAAAGATGGCGACGACGTCATCATTCCCCTCACCGTGCAAGATCCGGAGGTGATCGAGCAGAAATATCCGAAGGGGTTTACGGCAGCCAAACCGTATCTGCGCTTGACGCCACAGCCCAACAAGTAAGAGCACCGAAAAAACGTCCATGGCGTTGTTGCATTGCCTCGCCGTACATTCGTACTGTCTTCGGCAACGCGCCTAGCCCTGAACGTTTTATTCGGCACTCTTTGCTCCCTCAAAAACGCACCTCGCCGGTGCGTTTTTTTCGCCCGGCGATTCCCCGCTCAAGTATGCAAAATTCATCTAAGCAAATGAGAAATGGTTAGTTCTTTTTATAACGATTGCATGTGAATATTGCACCCTGTTAGTCGAAAATGTAATAAGAAGGAGTTTTTCTATGTCTGCAGCATCAGCAGCGTCAACCTCGGCAGTGCCGTTCAAGGCGCGCGGAGCGCCGTTTCGCGTCATGCCAGGGTTTAAGTTGTCACTGGGCTTTACCATTTTCTACCTGGCGCTGATCGTCCTGATCCCGCTGTCGGCGGTGTTCCTGAAAACCTTCACCATGACATGGGAGGCCTTCTTCAATGCCGTCACATCCGAGCGCGTGATGGCGTCGTACCGCCTGACCTTTGGCGCGTCGCTGATCGCCGCCTTTTTGAATGTGATATTTGGCGGCATCCTGGCTTGGGTGCTGGTGCGCTACAAGTTCCCTGGCAAGCGCATCATCGACGCGCTGGTCGATTTGCCGTTCGCCTTGCCGACGGCCGTGGCCGGCATCACGCTGACGGCGCTGTACTCGTCGAACGGCTGGTTCGGCCAGTTCATCGAAGGCGTGCTGGGCATCAAGGTGGCGTTCACGCCGCTGGGCGTAGTGGTGGCGCTGACCTTCATCGGCTTGCCGTTTGTCGTGCGCACCGTGCAACCGGTGCTGGAAGACGCGGAAAAGGAACTGGAAGAGGCCGCTGCCAGCCTGGGCGCCAATTCGCTGCAAACTTTCCTGCGCGTCATCTTCCCCACGATCCTGCCGTCCCTGTTGACGGGCTTTGCGCTGGCCTTTGCCCGCGCCACGGGCGAATACGGCTCCGTAATCTTTATCGCCGGCAACATGCCGATGATCTCGGAAATCACGCCGCTGTTCATTATTACCAAGCTGGAGCAATACGATTACGCTGGCGCCACGGCCATTGCCGTGGTGATGCTGGTGGCGTCCTTCCTGCTGTTGTTGACGATTAACCTGCTGCAAGCATGGACGCGCGGAAAGGCGAAGAAATCATGAGTACGAATGTTAGCCCCGCCTCTGCTGTTGCCAAGGTGGAAGATGCGCTGCCGAAAGCGCGCCGCTTCGAACCGAATGTCGGCCCCGTCGTGCTCGAACCGCTGTGGGTGCGCACCGTCCTGATCACCATCGCTTTGCTGTTCCTGACGGCTTTCCTGATCGTGCCGCTGGTGGCCGTATTTGCCGAAGCGTTCAAGAAGGGCTGGGAAGCGTATATCGCCGCCATCATCGATCCGGACGCGATTTCCGCCATTAAATTGACCCTGATTACGGCCGCCATCGCCGTGCCGCTGAACCTGGTATTCGGCGTGGCCGCTTCGTGGTGCATCGCCAAGTTCGAGTTTCGCGGCAAGAGCATCCTGCTGACCCTGATCGACTTGCCGTTTTCCGTCTCGCCCGTCATTTCCGGCCTGATCTATGTGCTGATGTTTGGCGCCCAGGGCTGGTTCGGTCCGTGGTTGCAGGAACACGACATCAAGATCCTGTTTGCCGTGCCCGGCATCGTGCTGGCGACCATCTTCATTACCTTCCCGTTTGTTGCGCGCGAATTGATACCGCTGATGCAGTCGCAGGGCAGCGAAGAGGAAGAGGCGGCGCTGGTGCTGGGCGCGTCGGGCTGGAATACGTTCCGCCGCGTGACTTTACCGAATATCAAATGGGGCTTGCTGTACGGCGTGATCCTATGCAATGCCCGCGCCATGGGCGAGTTCGGCGCCGTCTCGGTGGTCTCCGGCCATATCCGCGGCGAAACCAACACCATGCCGCTGCAAGTGGAGATTCTGTACAACGAGTACAACTTCGCCGCCGCGTTTGCCGTCGCCTCGCTGCTGGCCCTGCTCGCCCTGGTGACCCTGGCCTTGAAAGCCTTCATTGAGTGGCGTTTGAACGAGAGCGACGCCGACGATTCCGCCTTACGTTCCACGGAGCACTGATCATGACTATCGCAGTTAAAAACATCCACAAGCGTTTCGGCGATTTCGTCGCCCTCGACAATGTCTCGCTGGATTTTCCCGCCGGCGAACTGACGGCCCTGCTGGGGCCATCGGGTTGCGGCAAGACAACCTTGCTGCGAATTATTGCTGGCCTGGAACATCCGGACAGCGGCCAGGTGCTGCTGGACGCGGAAGATGCGTCGAACCGCCACGTGCGCGAACGGCAAGTGGGCTTCGTGTTCCAGCATTACGCGCTGTTCAAGCACATGACCGTGTTTGAAAACGTGGCCTTTGGCTTGCGCGTGAAGTCGCGCAGCGAGCGCCCGTCGGAAGACCAGATCCGCCGCAAGGTGAAAGATTTGCTCGAATTGGTACAGCTGGACTGGCTGGCCGACCGCTATCCGCCGCAACTGTCGGGCGGACAGCGCCAGCGCATCGCCCTGGCGCGCGCCTTGGCTGTCGAGCCGCGCGTGCTGCTGCTCGACGAGCCGTTCGGCGCGCTCGACGCCAAGGTGCGCAAGGAATTGCGCCGCTGGCTGCGCCGCCTGCATGACGACTTGCATGTCACCAGTATTTTCGTCACGCATGACCAGGAAGAGGCGCTGGAAGTGGCCGACCAGGTGGTGCTGATGAACAAGGGTACCGTGGAGCAACTCGGATCCCCCGAGCAAGTCTACAACCACCCGGCCTCGCCCTTCGTGTATGGCTTCCTGGGCAACGTCAACCTGTTCCACGGCCGCGTGCATGACGGCGTGATGGCCACCGGCGACGCCAGCTTCGAGGTGCCCGACTATGCAGGCGTGAGCGACAGCAAGGGCACGGCCTATGTACGTCCGCACGACCTGGAAATCGACCGCTACACGCCGGGCGCGGAAGGCATCGTGGTCAAGCTGAGCCGCGCGCATGCGATCGGCCCGCTGGCCCAGCTGGACTTGCAGCGTGTGGATAACAGCGAACTGATCGAAGCGGTGATGTCGAACGAGCGCTTCAGCCATTTGCAGCTGAAGGAAGGCGAGACGTTAGTTGTCCGCCCGAAACGCCTGCACGTCTTCGTCGAACCCACAGCACGAACTTAATACTGGAATGCCATGAACTTTCAACAACTGCGCTCGATCCGCGAAGCGGCGCGCCGCGGCTACAACCTGACCGAGGTGGCCAACGCCCTGTTCACGTCGCAGCCGGGCGTGAGTCGGCAAATCCGCGAACTCGAAGATGAGCTGGGCGTGGTCATTTTTGAGCGCAACGGCAAGCGCCTGACGGGCTTGACGGAGCCGGGCAAGGGCATACTGAAGATCGTCGACCGCCTGTTGATCGAGGCGGAAAACCTGCAGCAGGCCAGCCTGGAATACAGCGGCCAGACCAGCGGCACCTTGTCCGTGGCGGCCACGCACACCCAGGCGCGCTATGCGCTGCCGAAAGTGGTGCAAAGTTTCCGCGCCGCCTTTCCCGACGTGCGTATTGCGCTACAACAAAGCGCGCCCGAACATATCGCCGAATGGGTGTTGTCGGGCAAGACGGACATCGGCATCGCCACGGAAGGCCTGAGCCAGTTCCCGGACCTGGTGTCGTTCCCGTGCTACCGCTGGAGCCATCTGATTGTCGTGCCGGACGGCCACCCGCTGCTGGAGCACTCGCCGATCCGCCTGGAAGACCTGGCCAAGTATCCGCTGATTACCTATGACAAGGGTTTCACGGGACGCGGCCATATCGACGACGCGTTCGCCAAGGCGGGCGTGGCCACCGACATCATCTTGACGGCCATGGATTCGGATGTCATCAAGCAATACGTGGCGCTGGGGCTGGGCGTGGGCATCGTCGCCTCGATGGCGTTCGACCATGGCCGCGACAAGGGCTTGCGCGCCGTGGAAGCGTCGCATTTGTTTGCCACCAACACGACGCGCCTGGCCGTGCGCCGCGGCGCCTACCTGCGCGCGTATGCCTACGAATTCATCCTGCAACTGGCGCCGGACCTGACGCGCGCAGACATCGACCGCGCCATGGCTGGCGAGGGAGCCCTTTAACTATTTATTCGCCAGCGCGGCCCGCTGCGCGCGCGTCAGGCTGGCGACGGCGCGCGTGTGGGAATCCTGCACCAGTTCCAGCAGATAATCGGCCGGGAAGCGTGCCACGTCAACGACAGTCACCCAGTGAAAGCGGCCCATGTAGCGGGCCGGTTTCACGCCGGGCATGTCCGTCAATTCAATGAAACGCTCCGCGCTGACGCGCAGGCTGAAACGCCACTGCTCGGGCGTGCTGGTTTTAAAGTAGGCAAATTTCTTGCCACTCACTTCATAGACGAGGATATTCGACGGCGGGCCGTACGGCACGGCCTGCGCACCGGGCTGGGCCGCGCAATAATCTTTCACCTCATCGCTTGTCATGCGTCAACCGCCACGTAGCCTTGCGTGGCATGATCGAAGGCGAAAGCCGAGCCGGCGGGCGCATCGAGCAGTATCCACATGCGCTCGGCGCCGGGCGCTTGCGGGTCGTCGCTGTGGAAGGCGAAGATCAGCTTGACCACGTCGCCGGGGCGCACCTGGGCGATGGCCTCGGGCGGTGATTTATAGAAGGTATAGGGGTGGCGCGCGGCCAGTTCGGCAGCGTCGGCCAGGTGCCAGCTGGGCATGGTGGTCCGTTGTCAAGGTAAGTACGTTCCATGGTAGCCGATTGCACGCCTGAAAGCACACCGCGCGCAGCCCTTAATATGGCTATTTCCCCTCTCAGGCAAGGGCAGGCATGACTGGCGCTGCCCCTCAACGATGGCCAGCGCATCGCGCAGATCGGCGTTGGCACCTGGCTGCTCGGCCGCGCAAATAATGCTGGGCTGGCATGTATGGCACGGCTTGGTGGCGATCCCGCTAGCAAACTGGAATGGTAGTTTGAGCAGTCTCGCCATGTGCTGATCTGCAACAGCTGCGCGGCCGGCCTCGACACCTGGCTGCAGCCGCATGGACCACGCTCTTGGCATAGCCTGTCCCACCGATAAACAGCAGGGAGATTGGAAATGCCAATGATGAAGAGAGTTTATTTTATTGCATTATAATTTTAAAAATGATATCTTTTGTCTTGTCGCAAAAAAAATAATAAATATACAATTTAATTTCAATATTGAACAATAAGCCAGGGGAAAAATATGAACATGATTAAACATGTGGTATTGGGACTTTGCCTCAGCGCGTCGGCCTGCCTGGCACCGTTGGCCAGCGCGGCCACCTGGGTCCAGATCAACGATCCAGCCATGGCCGGCTTTTTGGTCGGCAGCAAGACCGTTACCTATGGCACCGTCGCAGCCGATTCCGTATGGGTCTATGACGGCGACAATGTGGTGCAGAGCCCAGCGGCCATCAAGAATCTGATCGTCAGCCAGTTTGGCTTGTCATCCAGTGCAGCGGCTTCCCTGACGCTGGTCGATAAAGGCGGCTTGAACGGCAATAAGCCC
Source organism: Janthinobacterium woesei (assembly GCF_051380875.1). Lineage (NCBI taxonomy): Bacteria > Pseudomonadati > Pseudomonadota > Betaproteobacteria > Burkholderiales > Oxalobacteraceae > Janthinobacterium > Janthinobacterium woesei. The sequence continues at coordinate 46,081 of NZ_JBNYXW010000026.1, read as the reverse complement.
AGCTCCGCTAGCATCGACAAAAGCTTCGACTACCTGGCCATTCATTACAACAAGGGAGAATTGCTGTTCCACTGGGATACCCTTGTTGCTGCGAATACCGTGTTTTCTCTGAATAATTTAACCGGCGCCGACTACCGCGCCTACAGCTCGGTATCGGCCGTGCCGGAACCGGCCACCTACGGCATGCTATTGATGGGACTGGGCCTGCTGGGCTTCATGGCCCGCCGCCGCCGCAGTTGAGCCTGATGCGCCGCTGGGCGTAATGCCAGAAAAAAAGCCCGGAAATGCAGTGCATTCCGGGCTTTTTGCATGGCGGCCTGCTGCTTACCAGCTATAGCCGGCCTTGGCGTAGTAATAACGGCCGTTGAAGCCGTTTGGTGCGAAGCCGCTGTATGGCTGGGTGCCGTTGACGTTCAGGTTGCCCAGCGAGGTGATTTGCGCTGGGTAGCGGTCGGTCACATTGTCGATACCGGCCACCAGGCGCCAGTTCTTGCCCAGCTTGACGCTGCCCGACACGTCCAGCACCCATTGCGGATCGTAGGTCTGGTCCAGCTTGGCATCGTTTTGCGGCACGGTGAAGCTGCCGTAGCGCGTCACCACGCCATGCGCATTCCAGATGCCGAAGGCATAGTCGGCGGCCAGGCTGAATTTATCTTTCGGCGAACCGACCGTGGTGCGGTTGATGGTCTGGCGGTCGATCAGCAGCAGATTGTTCGCCGTCAGCACGGCCGGGTTGGCGGCGATTTTTTCTACCGAGCTCTTGTTGTGGTTGTAGGCCACCGTGAAGTCCAGGCGGTACTTGTCCTGCAAGTCGATGCGGTAAGTGCTGACGATGTCGACGCCTTGCGTGCGCGTGTCGACGGCATTGGTGAAATAGCGCACCGCGCCCACTGCCGTGCCTTGCGCCGCCAGTTGCGCCTTCAGCGCGTCGTTCAGCGCCAGGTTGGCCGAGAACAGGATGCGGTTGTCGATGTCGATGCGGTAGGCGTCAACTGTCGTCGTGAAGTTGCGGTTCGGCTGGAATTGCAGGCCCAGGCTGTAGTTGCGGGCTTTTTCCGGCTTCAGATCCTGTGCGCCCAGGGCGCGTGCCTGCGGCGTGTTGACGGCAAAGGTGCCCGTCTCGGTGGCTGTGTTGACGCCATTGATGACCTGGAAGTTGGTGGTGGTGATGGTGTAGTACTGCTGCGCCAGCGATGGCGCGCGGAAGCCGCTCGATACGGTGCCGCGCAGCGAGAATGCATCGTTGAAGGCGTAGCGCGCCGAACCCTTGGCCGACGTGGTGCTGCCGAAATCGCTGTAGCGCTCATGGCGCAGGGCAACGCCGCCCGACAGCTTTTTTGTCACTTCCGCTTCCAGGTTGACATAGATCGACTCGTTGTGGCGCGAGTGGCTGCCCGCATTGGCCGGCCGGAAGCCGGCAAAGCCCTGCGCGCCACCTGCTGTAGCGGGAGTGGTGACGACAGTGATGTAGGATGCTTCATCACCGGCGCCGATCGTGTATTTTTCATGGCGCGCTTCCGCACCCACGGCCACGGTCAGGGGGCCTTCGATGCCAGCCACGGGGAATTCGCGCGCCGCGTCCAAGTTGAACACCGTCTGTTCGTTTTTCAGCGAACCGGCATAGAAATGCGTGGGGCTGTTCGCTCCCAGTGACTGGTTGACCGTGTTGTCGAGGTCCAGCTCGAACTTGTTGCTGCCGTAATTGAGGCTGGCATCCCAGCGCCAGCCGGCCGCTTCGCCGCGCAAGCCCGTGACGATGGACTGGTCGGTCAGGGTGCTGTTTTGCAGTGGCAAAAAGCCTTCCGAATAGATGGGCGTACGCTGCACAAATTCCTTGTGGGCAGGAACGGTGGGTGTGGCCGGTACCGTGACTTCGATCAGCGTCGTGCGCCAGGTGGCCGCAGCCGAAGTGTCGCGCTGGCCGTAGCTGCCGAAGCCATACCAGTCCAGGTTGTCGCTGATATGGTATTCGCTGTTGACGAAAACAGTGGCCGGCTTGCTCTCGGCGTCGCCATAGCGCTGGTTGACCTTGCCATAGCGCGGTTCTAGCGGGTTGCGGAAATCGGCGCCGGCGCGGTTGGTCGGATCGCGCTCGGCCACTTCCGCCGAAACGCGCACCCAGCCGTCGTCGCCCAGTGTGAAACCGGCCGAACCCTTGATGCTTTTTTGCTTGCCATCGTGTTCCTGCGTCTGGCCATAGCCGACTTCGACGTCGCCGCCGGCCGCGCCTTTTTTCAGGATGATGTTGATCACGCCGGCAATCGCGTCGGAGCCGTATTGGGCTGCCGCGCCATCGCGCAGCACTTCAATGTGGTCGATAGCGGCCAGCGGAATGGCGTTCAGGTCGACGGGCGCCGAGCCGCGGCCCAGGGTGCCGTTGACGTTGACGACGGCCGAGGTGTAGCGGCGCTTGCCGTTCACCAGCACCAGGGTCTGGTCGGGCGACAGGCCGCGCAACTGGGCCGGACGCACGGCGTCGCTGGCGTCGGCGCCCGTCGGACGGGGGAAGTTCACGGATGGCAGCAAACGCGCCAGCACGGTGGCCAGTTCGGTCGAACCCGTGCTTTGCAGGTCGCGCGAGGTGAGGATGTCGATCGGCGATTCGGAATCGATGGTGCGGCGGTTTTTCGCGAAGGTGCCGGTGACCACCACCGACTGCAATTCGCCTTCGGCTGGCAGTTCCTGCTGCGCTTGCGCTTGCATTGGCAAGCTGAAGCAAGCGATCAGGCTGGCGGCAATGACGGTTTTGACGGGGAGGGCGGGAATCTGGGTGAGGGCGGTGCTTGAACTCATCGACAATATCTCTTCGGTTAGTGAATCAGGTTGCGCAAACCATGGCGCTCAGGTAATGAAAACAGATTAACAGTGGGCACTGGGCGTGCTTACGAATAGTTCTGCTTATCGTTATGCAATAAACAGATAATGCGAATCAAATTTGCGGGTGTACTGCATATGGCCTCGTCTCCAGCATACGACCGGGCATGGCAAGGCCGCAATGCTGCACTGCAGTAAATTGCTTGTTGTTGTATAAATACGACTAGCTGGGGTGAGAGTTGGTAGTCTGGCGCCGCGCTGCCGCGCCAGACGGAAGCGCTGACTTAATGCCCAGGGTTGGGCACCCTGGCGTGGATGGCGTCGACGGCCGCCACCAGTTCCGGCGACAGGGTGATTTGATGCGCGTCGATATTTTGCCGCAGCTGATCGACGCTGGTGGCGCCGATGATGGTGGAGGCCACGAACCAGCGCGTATAGCACCAGGCCAGCGCCAGTTGCGCCGGCGTCAGGCCATGCTCGCGCGCCAGGGCCGCATATTGCCGGGCCGCTTCGACGGTGGCGGGACGGATGTAGCGGGGACTCCAGCCGGCCGGGAAAATCGTCAGGCGTCCGCGCGCCTGCGGATCGTCGATGTATTTCGCCGTCAGCTGGCCGAACGCCAGCGGGCTGTAAGCCAGCAAGCCCACGTTCTCGCGGTGGCAGGTCTCGTCAAGCAAGCTGGTCTCGAAATGGCGCGCCGTCAGGTTGTACAGGTTCTGGATCGAAGCGATGCGCGGCAAGCCTTTCATCTCAGCCTGCTTGATGTATTCGCACACGCCCCACGACGACTCGTTCGACACGCCGATGTGCCCGATCTTGCCTTCGTCGATCAGCTTGCCCAGCACAGCCAGCGTGTCTTCGATGGCCACGCAGTCGTGCTCGCGCTGCGGCTGGTAGACGCTGGCGCCGAAGATGGGCAGGTTGCGGCTGGGCCAGTGCAGCTGATACAGGTCAATGTGCCCGGTCTGCAAACGGCGCAAGCTGTCTTCGACGGCGGCGCGGATATTCACCGCATCGTGGTCGCTCTTGCCATTGCGTATCCAGTGCATGCGCGCGTTCGGCCCGGCGATCTTGCTGGCCAAAACGACCTCGCCGCGCTTGCCGCTTTTCTTCAGCCAGCTGCCGATATAACGCTCGGTGCTGCCCTGCGTCTGGGCGCTGGCCATGACCGGATACATCTCGGCCGTGTCGATGAAGTTGATGCCCCGTTCGAGCGCGTAATCGAGCTGGCTGTGCGCTTCGGCTTCACTATTTTGCTCACCGAAAGTCATCGTGCCCAGGCAGATCTTGCTCACTGCCAGGCCGCCGGAACCCAGTTTGATCTTTTCCATGCCGCTGCCTTAGCGCGCCTGCTTGCCGCGCAGCGCGCGCGCACAATCGCCCACCAGGGCGGGGCCCGCGTAAATCAGGCCGCTGTACAGCTGCACCAGCTGTGCGCCCGCCTCGAACTTGGCTACGGCATCCAGGCCCTGCATGATGCCACCCACGCCGATGATGGGCAGGGCATCGCCCAGTTCCGCCCTCAGCAGGCGGATCACGGTGTTCGACAGTTCGAACACGGGCGCGCCGGACAGGCCGCCCGCTTCCGCGCCGTGCGGCATGCCTTCCACGGCGCTGCGCGACAAGGTCGTGTTGGTGGCGATGACGCCGTCGATCTGGTGGCGCGTGAGCGACTCGGCGATGCTTTTGACTTGTTCGCCATCCATGTCCGGCGCGATTTTCAGGGCCAGCGGCACGTAGCGCTTGTGCTTGTCGGCCAGGCGCGCCTGCGCCTCCTTCAGTTGCGACAGCAGGGCGTCAAGTTCCGACGCGCCCTGCAGCTGGCGCAGGTTTTTCGTATTTGGCGACGAGATGTTCACCGTCACGTAGCTGGCGTAGGGGTAGACTTTTTCCAGGCACAGCAGATAGTCGTCGGCCGCCCGTTCGATGGGCGTGTCGGCGTTCTTGCCGATGTTCAGGCCCAGCACGCCGGCGCGGTTCTGGTAAAACTTCGACGCCTGCACATTGGCCACGAAGGCATCCACGCCGCCATTGTTAAAGCCCATGCGGTTGATGATGCCCTGCGCCTGCGGCAGGCGAAACATGCGCGGTTTCGGATTGCCCGCCTGCGCGCGCGGCGTGACGGTACCCACTTCGATCGAGCCGAAACCCAGGTCGGCCAGCGCGTCGATGTAGGCGCCATCCTTGTCCAGGCCAGCGGCCAGGCCCACGGGATTGGGGAAGGTGATGCCCATCACCGTGCGCGGATCAAATGCAGGTTTACTGGCCAGTTTCGTCAAGCCCAGCGCGCTAGCGCGTTTCAGCGCTGGCAAGGTGAAATGGTGGGCCGCTTCGGCATCCATCGAGAACAGCAGCGGGCGGGCGAGGGAGTACAGGAATTTTTCAGACATGGGGGCGCTTTTAGGATGGTGCGCAGGCCGCCGGGAAGGGCTGGCGGCGCGCTGTTAATTGACGGTATTTTACCGTGTTCCGCGCCCGCTCCGGTGTATAGTTGTTATTGGCCTCATGCAACATTGAGTCCACACCAGACCGTTGACATCCTCTGCTTCCTTACATCATAAGTGAGACATCGATTGAAAAAGACACGCATCTTGACCGCCATCGCGGCCGCCAGCGCACTGCTGCTGAGCCACCCGGCCCTGGCCCTGCCCAATACCCAGGACACCCGCATGCTGAGCGAGCCGGCCGTCTCCAGCCGCCACATCGCCTTCATCTATGCGGGCGATCTGTGGCTATCCAACCTCGATGGCGGCGGTGCGCGGCGATTGACGTCGGACCTGGGCGACAAGTCCAATCCTATCTTCTCGCCCGATGGCAGCCAGATCGCGTATAGCGCCAACATCGATGGCAATATCGACGTGTATGTGATCGCGGCGGCGGGCGGCGTGCCGCGCCGCCTGACGTTCCACCCGGGCGTTGATCTGGCGCAATCGTTTACGCCGGACGGCAAGGCCGTGATGTTCACCTCGCCCCGCGCCGCCTTCAACAACCGCTTCCAGAAGCTGTTTACGGTACCCGTCGCCGGCGGCGTGGAAACGCAGCTGGACATTCCCAACGCCTCGCGCGCCACCTATTCGCCCGATGGCAAGCGCATCGCCTATAACCCCTTGATGCCCGCCTTCAAACAGTGGAAGCGCTACCGGGGCGGCACCAATTCCTGGCTGTGGCTATTCTCGTCGTCCGACAAGTCGATAGAGAAAATCCCCCAGCCGAGCACGCGCTCGAACGACGTCGACCCCATCTGGCTTGGTGATACTGTTTACTTCCGCTCCGACCGCAATGGCGAATTCAACCTGTTCGCCTACGACGTGAAGACGAAAGCGGTGCGCCAGTTGACGCAGCATGCGGATTTCCCCGTGCTGAACGCCTCGGCGGCGAACGGCAAGATCGTCTACGAGCAGGCCGGTTATTTGCATGCGTTCGATATCGCCAGCGGCCAGGCGCAAAAACTCACCATCGCCGTGGCCAGCGACCTCGGGCAGACGCGCCCGCGCTGGGTGAAGAATGCGAAATACATCCGCGACGCCTCCATTTCGCCCTCGGGCGCCCGCGTCGCCTTCGAGTACCGGGGCGAGATCGTCACCATCCCCGCCGACAAAGGCGACGTGCGCAACCTGACGCAGACGGCCGGTGCCAATGAGCGCACGCCGATCTGGTCGCCCGATGGCCGCTCGGTGGCGTATTTCTCGGACGAGTCGGGCGAATACGAGCTGCATGTGCGGGCCCAGGATGGCAAGGGCGCAGTGAAAAAACTCAAGCTCAATGGCAGCGGTTTCTATGACAACGCCGTCTGGTCGCCCGACAGCAAGAAGATCGCCTTCGCCGACAATGGCTGGAGCATGTACGTGATCGATGTGGGCACGGGCAAGGTGCAGAAGGTTGCCACGGAGCCGATGTATGGCGTCGACAAGAGCATGCGCGCCTCGTGGGCGCCCGATTCGCGCTGGCTGGCCTACACGCTCAATTCGCCCACCTATACGCGCAGCGCCTACATTTATTCCATCGAGCAGAACAAGTCGATGCCTGTGACCGATGGCCTGTCGGACGTGGCCGAACCTGTGTTCGACAAGAGCGGCAAATACCTGTACTTCTTCGCCTCGACCAATGCGGGCCCCAGCAACAACTGGTTCTCGCAACAGAATGAAGACAATCTGGTGACGCGCACGGTATGGATGGCCGTGCTGCGGCGCGACCTGCCGTCGCCGTTGATCAAGGAAAGCGACGAGGAAAAGGCCGCCAGCGCGGAGCCGAAGAAGGAGGCGGCGGCGAAAGCCGAACCGGAAGCGAAGAACGAGCCGAAGATCGATCCGAAGACGGGCCGCGACGACCCGAAAGTCACGGTGGCACCCGTGGCGCCGATTGCCATCGATTTCGACGGCATTGCCACGCGCATCGTCGACTTGCCGCTGCCAGCCGCGCAATTTTCCAGCCTGGCCGCTGGCGCTGCGGGGCAAATCTTCCTGCTGCGCGAAAACGATGGCAAGAAGGCCGTGCAGCGCTTTGACTTGAAGGAGCGCAAGGCGGAAACCGTGGTGGCGGAAGCGGACGACTTCGAAGTCTCGGCCGACGGCAAGAAGCTGCTGTACCGCCAGAAGGACAACTGGGCCATGGGCACGGCTACGGGCAAGCTGCTGGCGCCGGGCGAAGGCAAGATCAAGGTCGACGCCATCGAGGTCAAAGCCGATCCGCGCGCCGAGTGGACGCAGATTTTCAATGAAGTGTGGCGCATCAACCGCGATTACTTTTATGATCCGGCCATGCATGGCGTGGACTGGAAGGCCATGCGCGACAAGTACGCCGTCTTCCTGCCCGAGCTGTCTAGCCGCGCCGACCTGAATCGTTTGATCCAGTGGATGTGCAGCGAACTGTCCGTGGGCCACCATCGCGGCGGCGGCGGCGATGACTTCATCGAAGCGAAGAAGGTGCCGGGGGGACTCTTGGGCGCCGATTATGAAGTGAGCGATGGCCATTACCGCTTCAAGAAGGTATATGGCGGCTTGAACTGGAACCCCGCCCTGCGCGCCCCGCTGACGGAACCTGGCCTGAACGTCAAGGCGGGCGAATACCTGCTGGCCGTCGACAGCCGCCCTTTGCTGCCGCCGACAAATATCTACAGCGCGTTTGAAAACACGGCCGGCAAGGCCATCGACCTGAGCGTGGGCCCGTCGGCCGACGGCAAGGGCGCGCGCACCATCACCGTGGTGCCCGTGCCCAGCGAAGATGCTTTGCGCAACCGCGACTGGATCGAAGGCAATATGCGCAAGGTCAATGCGGCTACGGGCGGCAAGGTGGCGTATGTGTACGTGCCCAATACGGCGGGCCTGGGCCACACCTACTTCAAGCGCTATTTCTTCCCGCAGGCGGACAAGCAGGCCATCATCGTCGACGAGCGTTTCAACGGCGGTGGCAGCGTGGCCGATTACTACATCGAGATCCTGCAGAAGAAGGAAATTGCCTGGTGGGCCATGCGCTATGGCGCCGACATGAAGACGCCGTCTGCCTCGATCCAGGGCCCGCGCGCCATGCTGATCGACGAGACGGCCGGTTCGGGCGGCGACCTGCTGCCGTGGATGTTCCGCAAAAATAACATGGGCCCGCTGATCGGCAAGGCCACCTGGGGCGGCCTGGTGGGCATCCTGGGCTTCCCCGTGCTGATGGATGGCGGCACGATCACGGCGCCAAACCTGGCGTTCTGGACCCGCGAGAATGGCTGGGGCGTGGAAAACGAAGGCGTGGCGCCCGATATCGACGTCGAGCAAACGCCGGCCGACGTCATCGCCGGCCGCGATCCGCAGCTGGAAAAGGCCATCGAGGTGATCCAGGCCGAACTGGCGAAGAACCCGCCCGTGCGGCCAACGCGCCCGGCATATCCGGACAAGAGTAAATAAGCATGAACAAAGGGGCGCAAGCCCCTTTTTTTACATCACCACCCACTGCCCCTTGATGCGTGCTTCCAAAGGCTTGAAGTTGATCTTGTAGGCCATCTTCTGGCTTTGTTCTATCCAGTAGCCCAGGTAAATATACGGCAGGCCCAGTTCCCGCGCCTGGGCGATTTGCCACAGCACGTTGTAGGTGCCGTACGAGGCGCCTGGCACGTCCGGATCGAAGAAAGTGTAGACGGACGACAGGCCATCGGCCAGCACGTCGATGATGCTGACCATGCGCAGGGTGCCGTTCGGATCGCGGAACTCCACCAGGCGCGTGTTGACCCTGCTTTGCAGCAGGAATTGCGCGTACTGGTCGCGGCTGTCCTGGTCCATGCCGCCGCCCGCGTGGCGCGTGCTCTGGTAGCGCAGGTACAGTTCGTAGTGCTCGTCAAGAAAGGTGAGGGTGGCCACGCCTGCCTGCAGGCAGGCGTGCCGGTTCCAGGCGCGGCGTTGGTTGCGGTTCGGGGCGAAGTCGCCCGCCACCACGCGCACGGGGATGCAGGCCTGGCAGCCGTCGCAATACGGGCGGTAGGTAAAAATGCCGCTGCGGCGAAAGCCGTTGCGCACCAGTTCCGAATACACGTCGCTGTTGATCAGGTGCGAAGGCGTGGCCACTTGCGAGCGGGCTTGGCGGTCGTCCAGGTAGCTGCACGGGTAGGGCGCCGTCGTATAGAACTGCAGGGTGGCAAACGGTAGTTCGTTCAGGTGCGTCATGCTGATCCTGTCTGGTCTGTCCGCGGCAATGGAATTGTGCCTGCAGATATCATAGCTTTTTTATGCGGATGTTGCAGCATGCCAGTCGGTGATTTGCGCTGCTTCAATGGCGCTGCGCAGATGGGCCAGGAAGCGCGCGCGCGAAATGGGCGCCGCGCCCAGCGAGGCCAGGTGTCTTGTTTCTTGCTGGCAGTCAATCATGGCCACGCCGCGCGCTTTCAAAAAGTGCACCAGGTGCGCCAGCGCGATCTTCGAGCCATCCGTCACGCGGGCGAACATCGATTCGCCATAGAACATGCGCCCGATCGACACGCCATACGCGCCACCCACCAGTTCGCCGTCCAGCCACAGTTCCGACGAGTGCGCGTAGCCCAGTTTGTGCAAGCCCGTGTAGCCGGCGATGATCTCGTCGGAAATCCACGTGCCCGGGCCATCCTTGCGCGGCGCCGCGCAGGCGCGCATGACGGCTTCGAAATCGCCGTCGAAACGCAGTTGCCAGCGCCCGTCGGTGGCGGCGCTGCGCTCGACCTTGCGCATGGTCTTGGCTAGGCTGTCGGAGACCTTGAAGTTTGCCGTCATCAGCACCATGCGCGGATCGGTGCTCCACCATAAAATGGGCTGGCCCTCGGAAAACCAGGGAAAGATGCCGCGCCGGTAAGCGTCGAGCAGGCGCTTGGGCGACAGGTCGGCACCGGCCGCCAGCAAGCCGGGCGCCTCGCCGGTCAGGGCGCGCGAGACGTCGGGAAACGGGGTGTGGATATCGAGCCAGGGAATCATGCGGTATCGCTTGCGACGGGGTCAGGAGGCTTGCTCGGCATCCGTGCGCGCCATCGGGCGGGTGATGTCGCCCGTATGGAAGCCGTAGCTGCCACCTTCGCGCATTTTCACGCGGTCGGCAAAGAACAGTTCCAGCGTGGCGCGGATGGTGGGGAAGGCCAGATCATCCCAAGGAATCTGCGCTTCCGTAAACAACTGCACTTCCAGGCTTTCGATGCCGGGCGCGAAATCGAGGTCGCGCAAGCGCGCCAGGTAAAACAGGTGCACCTGGTGCACGCGCTGCACGTTCAGCAGCGAAAACAGGGGGCCCAGCTCGATATTGGCGCCCGCTTCCTCCACCGTTTCGCGTTCGGCCGCGTCGGACGTGGTTTCGTCGTTTTCCATGAAGCCCGCTGGCAAGGTCCAGTAGCCATGGCGCGGTTCGATGGCCCGCTTGCACAGCAAGACCTGCAACTGGCCATCCTCTTCCCATACGGGAATGGAGCCGACCACCATTTTCGGATTCTGGTAATGGATGGCGTCGCAGTTGGCGCAGACATAGCGCGGACGGTTGTCGCCTTCCGGAATGGACAGGCTGACGGGATGGGCGCATTCGGAGCAGAATTTCATGGGCAGGCTTAGGGTAAGAATGATGTCAGGTAAGGCGCTAGTGTAACGCTTACTGTACACCGATTGCATGCGGCGTGGCGTGTGCGCAGGCATGATTGCCAGCTGCGCATGGCGCTGGAGAGTCTATTAAACTGGTCTATTACAGTTGAAGTTGAGATAGCTATTGCCTAAGCCGCCAGTTTGCCCTTATAATTCGAGTGCGGGGTGGAGCAGTCTGGCAGCTCGTCGGGCTCATAACCCGAAGGTCACAGGTTCAAATCCTGTCCCCGCAACCACATTCGAAAGCCGCTGATTCTTGCAAAGGGATCAGCGGCTTTTTCTATTGCGGCGCAGCATGTTCAGGCCATCCATCGCTTGAGTGACACTAGCCATTGCGCAACGCAACAAACCTCTATATAATTCGCCTGCGGGGTGGAGCAGTCTGGCAGCTCGTCGGGCTCATAACCCGAAGGTCACAGGTTCAAATCCTGTCCCCGCAACCAATATCGAAACCGTTGATTTCTCGCAAGAGAGTCAACGGTTTTTGGTTTTTGCGGCGCCATTAATCCGGTCGCGCATGCCGCCCCTCCCTGCTGGCCAGGGATGGGGCGGGGCGGCCTTTGACGCTAGCGCTGCTTCGCCAGCTGCATGCCCACGGGCAGGGCGCGGATGCGCTTGCCCGTGGCGGCGAAGATGGCGTTGCACAGGGCCGGTGCAATCGGCGGCGTGGCCGGTTCGCCCACGCCGCCCAACTCCATGTCCAGGGTGCCCGGCACCAGGTGCGTGTGGATCACGCGTGGCGCGTCGGCGGCGCGCAGCACGGCGTAGTCGTGGAAATTGCTTTGCTCGACGCGGCCATTCTTGAAACTGATCTCGCCGCTCATGGCCAGCGAGAGGCCCATGATGCAGGCGCCCTCGATTTGCGAGCGCACGCGGTCAGGGTTGATCTGCGGGCCGCAATCCATGGCGATATCGACCCTGGGCACGACGACTTCGCCCGCCGCGTTGATCTCCACCTCGATCACGGCCGCCACGTAGGTGACGAAACTGTAGGACACAGCCAGGCCCAGACCCCGTCCCTTGGGCAGCTTGCGGCCCCAGCCCGCCTTGGCCGTCGCCAGCTCGATCACGTGGCGCATGCGGCCAATATCGACCGGATATTTGGCCGGGTCTTCGCCATAGTTCCAGCTGTCGGACAAGTCCGCCGGGTTGATCTTGCGCGCGGGACCCAGCAATGCCAGCAGGTAGTCGCGGTGGTCGATTTTTGCCGCATGTGCCAGTTCGGCCGTGAACGACTGGATGGCAAAGGCGTGCGGGATGTTCGACACGGAACGGAACCAGCCGATGCGCGTGTGGGCCGGCACTTCGGGCACCTCGACACGGATATTCGCAATCGCATACGGCACGTTGATGGCCGACATGCCCAGCTCGGACGCCGACTGCGTCTTTGCGTCCAATGCAAAGGTCGAGCTGATGGTGGGCGCGGCCGTGCGGTGCAGCCAGGCCGTGGGATAGCCCTTCGCGTCCAGCGACGCTTCCAGGCGCTCGACCGATACCGTGTGCAGGTAGTCATGCTGCAGGTCGTCGTCGCGCGTCCACGTCAGCTTGACGGGTGCGCCGTCCATGGCCTTTGAGAGCAGCGCCGCTTCGACGGCGAAATCGGGTTTTGACTTGCGCCCGAAACCGCCGCCCAGCAAGGTGACGTGCACGCTCACGTCGTCAAATGACAAGCCCAGGGCCTTGGCCACGTTGCTGCGCGTCGCTTGCGGCGCCTGCACGCAGGCCCATACTTCAGCCTTGCCGTCGGCGATGCGCACGGTGGCGGCCGGCGGCTCCATGGTGGCGTGGGCGAGGTGGGGCAGATAGTACTCACAGCTCAATTTGCGCGCGGCCGGGGCGGCCGCCAGCGTGGCCACCGTCTTGCCCTGGTCGCGCGCCGCTTTTGCCGGTTGGCGCACGGCCGCTTCCAGCGTCTTGCGGAAGGCCTTCGAGTCGTAAGCACCATTCGGGCCGTCTTCCCATTCCAGCACCAGCGCTTCGCGCCCCTTGATGGCGGCCCAGGTATTTTTCGCGATGACGGCCACGCCGCCCAGCGGATTGAACATGGCTGGCGGCGGGCTGCCCGCCAGTTCCACGATGCGCAGCACGCCCGGCACTTTCAGGGCTGCCGTCTTGTCCACGCTTTTCAGCTTGCCGCCAAACACGGGCGGACGGGCGATGACGGCATACATCATGCCGTCCAGGCGCGTGTCGATGCCGAAGTGGGTATTGCCGGTGACGATATCGTGCAGGTCGATGCCGCGCGTATTGTTTTGGCCTATATAGCGCAAGTCGCCCGCCGCTTTCAGGCTGATGCGCGCGCGCGGCGGCACGGGCAGCTTGGACGCTTCTTCGGCCAGGGCGCCAAACGACAGCGTGCGCCCGCTGGCCGCATGCACGACGGCATGGTTGACGGCCTTGACTTCCGTGACTGGCACGTCCCAACGCACGGCCGCCGCCGTTTCCAGCATCAGGCGCGCCGTGGCGCCCACGTGGCGCATGGCGCGGAACGAATGGCGCATGCTGCGCGAACCGTCCGTATCCTGGCTGCCGTAGCGCGCTTCGTCTGCCGGCGCCTGCTGCACGCGCACCTGCGCCCAGTCGGCGCCCAGTTCGTCGGCCGCCACCATGGGCAGGCTGGTACGGATGCCCTGGCCCATTTCGGAACGGTGCACGACGATGGTGACGATGCCGTCGGCGCCGATGGAGAGGAACACCAGCGCGTCGTCGACTACGCCGCCGGCCATGCGCGCGCCGCCATATTTGACGGCGTCGGCCGCCATCACCAGGCCCGAGGGGCCGGCCACCAGCGTCAAGCCGGCCAGCGCGCCAGCGGCCTTGAGCCAGTTGCGCCGCGCAGGCGACTGTGGGACAGGGTTTTCAAGGATGCTCATTTGGCCGCTCCTTTCGCGCTGATGGCGCCGGATGCCTGTTTGATGGCCGCGTGGATGCGCGTATAGGTGCCGCAGCGGCAGATATTGCCACTCATCGCTTCGCGGATTTGCTGGTCGTTCGGCTTCGGCGTCTTGTGCAGCAGGGCCGTGGCCGACATGATCTGCCCGGCCTGACAGTAACCGCATTGGGGCACGCCGTGCTCTTGCCAGGCTTGTTGCAGCGCAAGGCCGATCTTGTCTTCACTCACCGCTTCGATGGTGGTGATCTGCTTGCCGGCCGCGGCCGACACGGGCGTCACGCAGGAGCGAATGGCCTCGCCATCGAGGTGCACGGTGCAGGCGCCGCACAGGGCCATGCCGCAGCCGAATTTGGTGCCGGTCATGCCCAGTTCGTCGCGCAGGGCCCACAGCAGGGGCGTGTCTTCAGGCAAGGCAAGGTCGTGCTGCTTGCCATTGATGGTCAGGGTCGTCATGGTGTTCCTCGGTGGTGAGGTGGTGAGGTTGTGCGGGGATGCGTGAAGGGCGCGCCCGCGGCTGGCTGGCTCTTCAGTAAGCGATGTTAGCGCCAGCGCGCGGTTTGCGGTGAGCAGATGGGTGGAATTAAGAATTCCATAAAATGGAAGTATTGTTGTTTAATGGACTTCCAGCTGCGCATACACGGCGTTGGCGATTGTGCCCAGTTCCTTTTTGGGCAGGCTGGCCGAGAGGGCGTAGCCCAGCTGGCCGTCGATCCAGTAAAACACGCTGAGTTCCTTTTCCTGCGTATAGCGAAATGCCGTTTCCTGCTGGCCGGCCCGCTCTTTTGCCACATACAGTGTCAGGCGCTTGCCAGCGCCATCTTCGTACATGAACAGCGCCACGGGGCCGTCGCCATCGCCGGGCAGCAAACGTCCGCCGATCAACTGGTAGCCCAGTGGCGACAGCAGGGGCGGCTGCAGCTTGCTGCCCAGGCGCTTCGACAGCCATTGCACCAGGTGCGCTTCCTGTTCCGCGCCCACTTCCACGGGGTGGCGCACTTCGGGCGTGTAGACGGCATGGGCGATGGCGGCGCTGCGCGCAAGAGAAATAGGGCTGGCGCTGGCAGACCCGCCGTCGCTGCCGCGCAGCAGCCAGCCGCCCGCGCCGCCCGCGATCACCAGCACGACGGCAGCCGCCGCCTGCATGGCATGGCGGTACCAGGCGCCGTTCGCCGCCGGCGGGGCCGTGGCGCGCCATAGCGGCTGCGGCACGCTTTCTTCCAGCACGGGGTCGAACAGGGCGCGCAACTGCCGGTTTTGTTCGCGCCAGGCGTCCACCCTGGCGGCATCTTCGGGATGTGCGCGCAGGTGGGCGTCGATGGCCGCGCGCTGTTCTTCGGGCAGGACGCCGTCGGCCAGGGCGTGCAATTGCGCTTCGCTGATGGCTTGCGTCTTCATTTCACGACTTTCAGGGTGGGCGCGCCATGGCCACTGGCCGGGCTGCCGTCGAGCAGCGCGCGCAGTTTGTCGCGCCCGCGCGACAGGCGCGACATGACAGTGCCGACGGGGATGCCCAGGGTGGCGGCCACCTGCTCATACGGCATTTGTTCGAGCGCGACGAGCAGGATCACTTCGCGCTGCGCCAAAGGCAGGCGGGCCAGCGCCGCATCCATTTCGCCGATGGCGATGGCCTGTCCCGGCGCCCGTTCCTGGGCGGGCAGCAGGGTGGCGTCGTCGATTTCCTGCAACACCAGGCCGGGGCGGCGCATGTGGTCCACGTGCAGGTTATGCATGATGGAAAACAGCCAGGGCCGCATCTCGCCGCCGCGCTGCCACTGGCCCAGCTTGCGCCAGGCCCGCTCCACGGTGTCTTGCACCAGGTCGTCCGCGTGCACGGCGCCGGCCAGTGCGCGCGCATAGCGGCGCAGGCCCGGCAGGCAGGCTTGCAGCGCGCGGCTGTCCTCTGGCGTAGTCATGCTGGCGGCGCGATGGCTTGCTTAGGGCTTGACGACGTGCCACACGTTCTTGAAATTGTCGCCCGCCACGTCGCCCGGCTTCTTGTCTTCCTTGTACAGGTACAGCGGCTTGCCCTTGTAGGTCAGCTGCATGGCGCCATTGTCATCGCGCTTGATGCTGCCGTACGGGGCGGCAGGCGCCGCTTCGGTGGCGATGACGGCGGGCCAGGCGAGCAGGCAGCCGCCGCTGCAGGCGCTCTTGCCGCTGCCGGCGGCATCCTTGTCGAACATATACACGGTCATGCCGCTGGCATTGACCAGCATGCCGTTGGCAGGCATGACGTCGGCGGCGAAAGCCAGCGGGGCGGACAACACGGTGAACAGGGCGGTGGCGGTGAAACAGGTGGTAAGGCGCATGATGGTCTCCTTGGGGTTTTTTGGGGCTTGCAAGGGATAGACGCACGGCGTTCCCCGCTTATTCCCCTTCTTGCGGCATATTTTTTTCAGGCGCATGCAGGCTGGCCCACAGGTGGGCGGCGGCCATGGTGCGGTGTGGCGCGTACTGCCGCAGCCACTGCTCCGTGCGTGCCATGTCCGGCTTCGCTCCTTCACCCAGCAGCTGTTGCAGGGCGGCGCGGATGGCCACGTCGCCATGCAGCGAGCAGTCGGCATAGCCGTAGCCGCGCAGCAGCGCGTAATTGACGGTCCACGGGCCGATGCCCTTCACGGCGAGCAGCGCCTGCGAAATAAGCTTCACCCCATCAGACTCGGCCAGCTCCAGCGACAATTGTCCGTCATCGACCAGGCGCGCCAGGCGCAGCAGGGTTTCCGCCTTGGCGCGCGAGAATTTGCGGCTGGTCAAATCGTCGATGGATAGCCGGGCCACGTCCCGCGCCTCGGGGTAGCACCACAAGCCGCTGCTGTGCTGGCGGCCAGCCTGCAAAATGAAGGTGCGGCGCAGGGCGATGGCGAACGACAGGTTGATCTGCTGGCCGATGATGGCCCAGGTCAGGGCCTCGAAGGGGCTGGCCGACTGCACGATGCGCAAGCCCGGGTTGATGCGCGTCAAAGGCGCCATCAGCGGATCGTGCGCCACCTGCTGCATGAATGGCTGCGGGTCGATGCGCAGGCCCAGTATGTTCAAGAGCGCGCCATGCAGTAGCGCTGGCATGTGCTGCGCGGTCTCGCCGTCGATTTCGGCGCGGCAGATGGCGGTATCGTCCGTCAATGCCACGTCCAGCACGACTGGCATACCTTGCAGCAAGATGCCCTTGCGCAGCCCCTTTTGGGTGACCTGTTCCGCCACGGCTTGTGTATCGCGGCTGTGGAAGGCGATGACGTCGTCGCGGCGGTAGCCGGCGGGCAGGGGGAGGGTCCAGTGCAGCAGGGTCATGGCTTCATCGCTCGCAGATGGCGCTGCCGGGTGGCGTAAGGGCCGCCGCGTGCTGGATCTGCAGCGCATCGGGCACGCCGTTTTTGACGGCCGTCAGCTCGGCCAGGATGGAAATGGCGATTTCGGCCGGCGTCTTGCTGCCGATGTACAGGCCGATGGGGCCGTGCAGGCGCGCCAGTTGCGCGGCGCTGACGTCGAACTGCAGCAGCCGTTCGCGGCGTTTGGCATTGTTGGCGCGCGAGCCGATGGCGCCCACGTAAAAGGCGGGCGACTTTAATGCTTCCATCAGGGCCAGGTCATCGAGCTTGGGGTCGTGCGTGAGGGCGACGACGGCGCTGCGGCTATCGAGCTGCAGTTCCAGCACCAGGTCGTCCGGCATGGCGTGCAGCAGGGGCACGCCGGGCACGTTCCAGCCGCCGCGATATTCCTCGCGCGGGTCGCAGACGATGACGTGGTAATCCATGGCCATGGCGATTTGCGCCACGAAGCGCGACAGCTGGCTGGCGCCGATGAT
Organism: Janthinobacterium woesei; assembly: GCF_051380875.1. Lineage (NCBI taxonomy): Bacteria > Pseudomonadati > Pseudomonadota > Betaproteobacteria > Burkholderiales > Oxalobacteraceae > Janthinobacterium > Janthinobacterium woesei. The sequence goes on along the minus strand of NZ_JBNYXW010000026.1, from coordinate 28,509 downwards.
CAGCAAGCGCCAGCGCGGGCCGTGCTGGGTGGTGAGAAGCCCGTTTTCCAGGGTCAGCACGGCACCCGGCGCGGCGCGCTGCAAGGTGACGGCGCCGCTGCGCAAGTCCAGGCGGCGTTCGATCAGCTCATGGTTTTCCAGGCGCGCCAGCAGTTCGGCCACGCGGCTATGTTCGTGCAGCGGTTCGATGGCCAGTTCAATGGTGCCGCCGCAGGGCAGGCCGAAGCGGTGCGCCTCGTCGGCGCTGATGCCGTAGCTGACGATGTCGGGCTGCGTGCGCACGATGCCGTGCACGCGCACCGTGTCGATGAGGTCATCTTCGATGCAACCGCCTGAAACGGAGCCGACCACCGTGCCATCGTCGCAGATGGCCAGGGTGGCGCCCACGGGGCGGGGACTGGAGCCCCAGGTCTTGATGACGGTGACCAGCTCGCAGCGGTGCCCGGCGGCAATCCACGCGGCGCTGGTTTTCAGAACTTCAAGGTCGATGCTGTCCATGGGCGCGTAGGTTGCTTGCCGCGCGAGGGCGGCAAAGTATGGAATGGTCTGCAATATTGTGGCTATACTACCCTCTCCAACAGAGCGCGGAGAGTTTTCATGTCAAACGACCACGAGACACAAGACGACGGCATCCCCAAGTTCGGCAAGCTGCTTGTCGTGTTGTTCCTGGCGGTGGTGTTTTGCGGTGCCCTGACGTGGGTCATGGGCACTTATTTCCCCAACTTCCCCGGCGCCTGACCAAACCTGCTGCGCGTCGCGCTTTGCGGCCTGCGATGCTCACCGGCTCGGCGCCCCCGTACTAAGGTACGGTTGCGCTTGTTAGCCACAAATCACTGCCGCTCGCGACGGTTTTGTCAGGCGCCTCCCTCGTTGATCCGGTCTAGGGTTTTAGCGGCTTCTTGGCCGCCTGCTTGGCGCGTACGTCGGTCACGGCACGGTTGATGGCTGCCATGCGCGAGTTGATGCCGGGATGCAGGACCGTGTAGCCGTTGGCGACGCTGGCTGGCACTTGCGTGGCCAGGCGCTGCCAGAAGCGGGCGGCGTTGTCGATATTGTAGCCGGCGCGCGCCAGCAGATAGATGGCCAGCGTGTCTGCCTGCACGTCGAGTTCCTGTGGCATGGCCTTGATGCCGGCCGCGCCGGTCAGCATCGACACGTCCGGCTGCACGGCACCCAGGCTGTCGATGATGCTGCCGGCCGTACCGTTTGTATGCTGGCTGCGCGCGTGGTCGAGGATGTTGTGCGCCATTTCGCGGGCGATCACAAAGGCGATGCCTTCGTCGTTTTGCGCCGCGCCCACCATGCCGCGCGTGAGCATGATGCGCGAGCCGTCCGAATACGCGTTGGCATTGTCCGCATTGCCCAGGGCGACGCGGAAAGCGCAGGCGCGCGTGACGGGGATTTTCAAGTCCTGCTGCTGGCCATCGCGGGCGATGGTCATGTTCAGGCTGGCGCTCTTGGAGGCCAGTGGGCCGACGATGGCGCCAAACGGGCCTTCCGCCCTGGGGCCGGACGGCAGCGGCTTGCCTTCGGCTGCCAGCAAGCCGTCGCCCTTGCGCAGGCCGGCGCGCGCCGCGCCGCTGCCCGGCAGCACGCTGGACACCTGCATCTGCTCACCATAGCCGAGCGCCGCCTGCGCCGCGTCGGCATAGATGCCAGGATACGAGTACTTGTTCTGCGCCGTGAATCCCAGCAGGTTGCGTGCATACGTCTTGCACAAGTCTGCATTGTTGATCAACAGGGGCGCCGAGACTTTCGACAGGCGGTCTTGCAGCGCCACCATCTTGACCAGTTCTTCCTGCGCCGCCTTTTGCTGCGCCGTGTAGGTGGCCGGCGCATCGGGCGCCGGCACCACATTGAACGGGCCGCTGACATTCATGCCAGGGGTGCTGCAGCCGGCCAGGATGGCCGCGCTGGCCAGTAGTAGCGGCGTGGCCAATCGGCGCAGCGAAGTTTGGGCTGGGATCAGATGGCGTAAACCTGGCATAGAACTATTCCTTAATGTTTGCCGGTGCTGCCGAAGCCGCCAACACCGCGTTCGCTGTCGCCGAATTCCTCGACGACGTTAAAGCCCACTTGCAGCACCGGCACGATAATGAGCTGCGCCAGGCGATCCATGGGATTGAGCGTGAATGCGCTCTGGCCCCGGTTCCAGGTCGATACCATCAGCTGGCCCTGGTAATCGGAGTCGATCAAGCCTACCAGATTCCCCAGCACGATGCCGTTTTTGTGGCCCATGCCGCTGCGCGGCAGGATCATGGCCGCATACGACGGGTCGCCGACGTGGATCGCCAGGCCGGTGGGAATGAGCACCGTCTGGCCAGCTTCGATAGTGATGGGCGCGTCGATGCAGGCGCGCAGGTCCAGGCCGGCGCTGCCCGGTGTGGCGTAGGCCGGCAGTTGTTCCTTCATGCGGGCGTCGAGGATCTTGATGTCGATAGTTTTCATTGATTTAAAGCGTTAGAGGGTTACTTGAGCAGCGATTTTTTTGCAATGCGCTTGGAAATTTCCGAAATCAGCTGGCGCGCCAGGTTCAGTTTCGAGGCGCGCGGCAGCACGGTATGGCCCTCTTCATCGAAGAGGATGATGGTGTTGTCGTCCTGGCCAAAGGTGTTCTGGCCGATATTGCCGACCAGCAGGGGAATGCCCTTTTTCTCGCGCTTGGTCGAACCGAATTCCACCAGGTTTTCCGATTCGGCGGCAAAGCCCACGCAATACGGATAGCCGGCCAGGTTGGTGCGCGCAGCTACCGTGGCCAGGATGTCGGGATTTTGCGCGAACTGCAGTTCGGGCACGGAGCCGTCAGCCTGCTTTTTTATTTTCTGTTCGCTGGCGTTGACGACGCGCCAGTCGGCGACGGCGGCGACGGCGACGAAGACATGCTGGCCGTCGACGTGGGTCATGACTGCATCGTGCATCTGCTGCGCGCTTTGCACATTGATGCGGCGTACGCCAAACGGCGATTCCAGGGCCGTGGGGCCTGAGATGAGCAGCACTTCCGCGCCCGCTTCGCGCGCCGCGCGTGCTACCGCATAGCCCATCTTGCCAGAGGACAGATTGGTGATGCCGCGCACGGGGTCGATGGCCTCGAAAGTGGGGCCGGCGGTGACCAGCACGCGCTTGCCCGCCAATACTTTCGGTTGGAAGGCGGCGATCAGCTCCGTCAACAGCTGTTCCGCTTCCAGCATGCGGCCCAGGCCCACTTCGCCGCACGCCTGTGCACCGGCGGCGGGGCCAAACAGCTTGATGCCATCGTCGCGCAGCTGCTGCACGTTGCGCTGCGTAGCGGGGTTCTGCCACATTTCCACGTTCATGGCCGGCGCCACCAGCAATGGCAGCTGGGAAGGGCGGGCCAGGCACAGGGTCGACAGCAGGTCGTCGCACACGCCATGTGCGAGTTTGCGCAGGAAATCGGCCGAACACGGCGCGATCAGGATGGCGTCCGCGCCGCGCGTCAAATCGATATGCGCCATGTTGTTGTCGATGCGCGCATCCCACTGGCTGGTGTGCACGGGTTGGCCGGACAGCGCCTGCATCGTCACGGCCGTGATGAAGTGGCTGGCCGCATCCGTCATCACCACTTGCACCGAGGCGCCGGCGCGGGTCAGGGCGCGGCACAGTTCCGCCGCCTTGTAGCAGGCGACGCCGCCCGAGAGTCCCAGGACGATTTTTTTGCCGGACAATTCCATGCTGTTCTCCTGCTGTATTGGCTTACTTGTTTACCCGGCGCAGTTCATCGATGATGAACAGTGCCGCGCCGATGCAGATGGCGCTATCGGCGATATTGAAAGCGGGGAAATGGCCCCAGCTCTTCCAGTGGAAATCGAGGAAATCGACCACGTGGCCGTACATCAGGCGGTCGATGGCATTGCCCAGCGCACCACCGAGTATCAGCGCCAGGGCCCAGCAGAACAGGCGCTGGCCGGCATGCTTTTTCAGCAGATAGATGATGTAGATGGCCGCCGCCAGGGCGATACCGGTGAAGAAATAGCGCTGCCAGCCGCCTTGGTCGGACAGGAAACTGAACGCGGCGCCCTTGTTATACGCCAGCACCAGGTTGAAATACGAGGTGATGACCTTTTCCTGCGCATAGCTGAAGGTGCGCAGTATCGTGATCTTGCTGATCTGGTCGAACAGGATGACGATGGCGGCGATGCCCAGCCAGGGAACCAGGGACGATGAGGACGACGATTTCGATGAAAAACGGTTTTTAGTGGCCATATTTTTCCAGGGAAGGTAAAGCCGCCGCTGGCCTGATGCAGGCAGCGGCGGTGGGAGGCGGCACGGAGTGGGTATTAGTCCCCGTCCCGCACCGTCTTAACGGTTAGGCATAGCGGCGAACTTCGCCCTTGCCAAACAGGTTGCTGACGCAGCGGCCGCACAGGGTTGCATGTGCGGCGTCGCTGCCCACGTCGGCGCGGTAATGCCAGCAGCGCTCGCATTTCGGCGCCGTCGACGCAGCCACGAGCACTTCTTCTGCCGCTTCCTCAAGCACTTCGACAACGCTAGCCTGCGAGGTGATGAAGACGAACTTCAAGTCCTCGCCCAGCGTCGTCAACAGCTTGTACTTCATCGGCGCGGCCTTGATCGTCAGCTCCGCCTGCAGCGAGGAGCCGATGGCGCCCGAGGTGCGCAAGTCTTCCAGCTGCTTCGTCACGTCCGTGCGCACGGCGCGCAGGGCCGTGTACTTTTCCAGCAGGGCAGCGGCGTCCGAGACTTCCGGCAGCTGCCACCAGGTTTGCGTGAAGATGGTTTCATCGCTGGCGGCATACGCTTCCGGTCCCGCAAACACGGCCCACGCTTCTTCGGCCGTGAACGACAGGGCAGGGGCCATCAGGCGCAGCAGGCTTTGCGTGATGTGCCACAGGGCCGTTTGCGCCGAGCGGCGTGCTGGCGAATTGAGGCCCGTCGTATATAAACGGTCCTTGAGGATGTCCAGGTAGAAGCCGCCCAGGTCTTCCGAGCAGTACGTTTGCAGCTTCGAGACGATGGGGTGGAACTCGTAGCGCGCGTAGTTGTTCTCGATCTGCTGCTGCAGCGAGGCCACATTGGCGAGCACATAGCGGTCGATTTCGAACATGTCTGCCACCGGTACGGCGTCGGTGGCAGGGTTGAAGTCCGAGGTGTTGGCCAGCAGGAAGCGCAGGGTGTTGCGGATGCGGCGGTACGCTTCGGTCACGCGCTTGAGGATTTCGTCGGAGATCGACAGTTCGCCCGTGTAGTCGGTCGAAGCGATCCACAGGCGCAGGATGTCGGCGCCCAGGCTGTCCGAGATCTTTTGCGGCGCCAAAGTATTGCCCAGCGACTTGGACATCTTCTTGCCTTCGCCATCGACCGTGAAGCCGTGCGTCAGCAATGCCTTGTACGGCGGACGGCCGTTCAGCATCGACGACACCAGCAGCGACGAATGGAACCAGCCGCGATGCTGGTCCGAGCCTTCCAGGTACAGGTCGGCCGGGAATTGCAGCTGCGTCGAGTGCGAACCGTGGGCTTGCGGGCCGCCCAGCACCGTCTGGTGGGTGGCGCCGGAATCGAACCACACGTCCAGCGTGTCCTTGTTCTTGGCGTAGATGGCCGCTTCGTCGCCGATCAGGTCAGCCAGGTCCAGCGCCTGCCAGGCTTCGATGCCGTCTTTTTCGATCAGTTTGGCCACTTGTTCCAGCAGTTCGGCAGTGCGCGGATGCAGGTCGCCCGTTTCCTTGTGCACGATGAAGGCCATCGGCACGCCCCACTGGCGCTGGCGCGAGAGGGTCCAGTCGGGACGGTTGGCGATCATGCCGTGCAGGCGCGCCTGGCCCCAGTCCGGGAAGAATTCGGTGCCGGCGATGCCTTTCAGGGCCGTTTCGCGCAAGGTTGCGCCGCCGTCTTTTGGCGTCACGTCCATGCCGGCGAACCACTGCGAGGTGGCGCGGTAGATGATCGGCGTCTTATGACGCCAGCAATGCATGTAGCTATGGTCGAACATCTTGACTTCGAACAAGGCGCCGGCTTCTTTCAGGGCGTTGCAGATCGGTTTCGACGCTTCCCAGATGGTCATGCCGCCAAACAGGGGCAGGGTCGAGGCAAATTTGCCGTCGCCCATGACCGGTTTGATGATGTCGTCGTCCTTCATGCCGTGCGCCTTGCACGAGATGAAGTCGTCCAGGCCATACGCTGGCGCCGAGTGCACCACGCCCGTGCCGCTTTCTGTGGTCACGTATTCGGCCAGGTACAAAGGCGACAGGCGGTCATAGAAGGCGTCTGCTGCGTGCAGCGGGTGGCGGAAGGCGATGCCGCCCAGAGCTGCGCCGTCGCAGGTGGCAATCGTCGTGCCTTCCAGCTTGAAGCGCGCCAGGCTGGCCACGACCAGGTCTTGCGCCAGGATCAACAGCAACGGCTGGCCATCGCGCTCGGTCTTGACCAGCGCGTATTTCACTTCCGGATGCACGTTCAGGGCCTGGTTCGATGGGATGGTCCATGGCGTGGTGGTCCAGATGACGATGAAACCGTTCTCCGTCGGCAAGGAAGGCAGGCCAAAGGCAGCCGCCAGTTTTGCCGGTTCGGCGAATTTGAAGCCGACGTCGATGGAAGGATCGCGTTTTTCCGCGTATTCCACTTCCGCCTCGGCCAGCGCCGACTGGCAATCGAAGCACCAGTTGACCGGTTTCAGGCCGCGGTACACATAACCTTTTTCCAGCAGCTTGCCCAACGCGCGCAATTCGTCGGCTTCATTGCCATGCGCCATGGTCAGGTAAGGGTTGTCCCACTCGCCCAGCACGCCCAGGCGGATAAAGTCCTTTTTCTGGCGCTCGACCTGCACGGTGGCGTAGGCGCGGGCCTTTTCCAGCACCTCGGCCGTCGGCAGGTTCTTGCCGTGCAGTTTTTCGATCTGGATCTCGATCGGCATGCCGTGGCAATCCCAGCCAGGTACATACGGCGCATCAAAACCGGCCAGCGAGCGCGATTTGACAACCATGTCCTTCAGGATCTTGTTGACGGCGTGGCCCAGGTGGATGTCGCCATTCGCGTACGGCGGGCCGTCATGCAGGATGAATTTCGGACGGCCGGCGGCAGCCTTGCGCACGCGCTCATAGATTTTCTTGTCTTGCCATTGCTGTACCCATTGCGGCTCGCGCTTGGCCATGTCGCCGCGCATCGGGAATGGGGTTTCCGTCATGTTGACCGGGTATTTGCTTTCTGGCTTTTTGTTCTGCTTGGGCGTGGCTGGCTTGTTTTGATCGGACATAGTTTTCTTTACTGGTATTGAATATGTTTTGCTGCGGGGGTGTGGCGGCGCAGGCGCCGCCAGGCGGCGGAGTTGGCCAGGATCAAATTCGGTCGGTAGCGGTAATGGCGCCGCTGCGCTGTTCAAAATAGGCGCGTGCCTGGTTCGAGTCGCGCTCGATGGCGGCCGTCAGGGTGGGTAAATCGTCGTATTTTTCTTCGTCGCGCAGTTTTTGCAGGAATTCCACGCGCACTAGCTTGCCGTAGCAGGATTGCGCGAAATCAAATAGATGCACTTCCAGCAAGACGCGGCCACTGTCATCGACGGTGGGGCGCACGCCCAGGCTGGCGACGGCCGGCAGCGGCAGTAAGCCCAGGCCGTGGACTTGCACAATGAAGATGCCGGACAGGGCCGGGCGGTGCGCCACGCGCAGGTTGAGCGTGGGGAAGCCCAGGGTGCGGCCCAGCTTCTGGCCGTGGATGACATGGCCGGAAATGGCGTACGGATGGCCCAGCAGCTGCGTGGCCAGCGTGAAATCGCCTGCGGCCAGCGCCAGGCGCACGGCGGACGAGGAAATACGCGTGCTGCCATTCATGACGGTGGGTAATGTTTCCACGTGGAAACCATATTGGCGGCCCGCTTCTTGCAGCATGGCCACATCGCCGGCGCGCCGGGCGCCATAGCAAAAGTCGTCGCCGACCATCAGCCATTTCACGTGCAAGCCGTCGACCAGGACTTTTTCCGTGAATTCCTGCGGCGTCAACGCGGCGAACTGGGCGCTGAAATGCTCGACGACGACGCGGTCGATGCCGGCGTCGTCCAGCGATTGCAGCTTGTCGCGCAGGTTGGCGATGCGTTGCGGGGCTTTCGACAGGTCGCCCGCGCGCTGCGCAAAGAATTCGCGCGGGTGCGGCTCGAACGTCATGACAGCAGCTTCAATGCCGAGCTCGGTTGCTGCCTCGCGCACGCGCGCCAGCAAGGCTTGATGACCGATGTGGACACCGTCAAAATTGCCGATGGTCAGAGCGCAAGGCGCTCGTGCCTGGGCATTGGGAAGTCCGCGGAATACCTTCATAGGAATCTGATGAAAAACTGTGCCAAATGGGAGATTATACGGACTGTTTCAGGGATGCACAGCCGCAAGGGCGGGCTGAGGGGTAATTTCACCCCTGAAATGGACAAAAAGCGTTGCCGGCGGGTGGCTGGCAACGCTTTTTGGATGTACTAAGTAAGTATTCAGCGCAATCTCAACGTCGAACCCAAGCGTAGCGAGCGGCAGTGATTTGTGGCCGAGAAGCGCAACCGTACTCTAGTACGGTGAGCATCACAGGCCGCAAAGCGCGACGCGCAGTAGCTTGGGTTCGATGTTAATTACTTGTTCATCAGGGTCCAGTAACGGGCCAGGTCTGCCGCGCCATCCGTGCCCTTGACGGCTTTCAGCGCGGTCGTTGCGTTGGTTTTTTTGCCGGCCTGGATGTAGGCGATGCCCAGGTGCAACTTGGCTTCGTCTGCATACTTGGCTGTGCCCATTTTCACGGCGTCGTTCATCAGCGCCAGACCCTTGTCGGCCTGGCCATCGGAAACCAGGGCAAAGCCCAGCTTGCTCAAGCTGTCGGCGTCCTTGTTTTTCACATATTCAGCTTCCGACTTGGCGGCGTTGGCTTTCAGCTCAGCCTGCGTCTTCAGGGCCAGGTCTTTCAGGCGCTGGTGACGCGCTGCATCGGCGCCTACACCCAAGATGCCTTTTTTATAACCTTGGTCGATGATTTTCAGCGCTTCGCCTGGATTGCCTGCTTGCAACGCCAGCTGGCTGGATTCCATGTATTCGGAAGGCTTGGTGAACAGGCCGTTAGCCAGGCGCAGACGCTGGACGTCCAGGCCCAGGCGTTGCGAGAAGCCAGGCTTGCCCGATACGCGGTTCAGCAAGTCAGCCCAGTAGCTGGTCTTTGGATAGTTTGCCGCCAGTTTTTCCAGCGTGGCCACATAGCCGGCTTTGTCGTTTTGCTTGAGCTGGATGTTGGCCAGCATTTGCAGGCTCGCTTCCGAGTTGCCGCCGCGCGATTGCAGCTCTTTTGCCGCTTCGGCATAGTTGCCGCTGACGTAGTAGGTCTGGATCAGCAGTTCGCGCATCTGTGGATCTTCGCGGTCTTTCAGCGAACGTTTGATCCAGGTGATGGTATTTGGCCAGTCCTTGGCGCGGTAGTACATGCCGGCCAGGCCTTGCGTGAATTTGGGGGCTTCGGCGCCGCTCAGGCGGCCGGAATTGATGACGGCTTCGAAGGCCTTGATAGCGGTGGCATTGTCGCCGGCGCCAGCGGCGGCCGAAGCGCGTACGCGTTCGATCTGGTAGCTTTCAAAGGCGGTCTTGCCGCCGACGCTGTCTGCTTCGCGCAGTTTGGCCAGCGCTTCCTTGTTCTTGCCGCTGCTAGCGAGTTTTTGTGCTTCTTGCAGTGGCTTGCCCACTTCGGAGCGCACGGTGTCCGCGGCATATGCCAGTGAGCCCAGGCCGATTACGGGAGTTGCTGCGGTAAAACCGATAGCGGCCATGACGAGGCCGAGATGAGCGAGACGAAACTTGGACATGAGAAAGTCTTTCAGTAAAAAGCGAATAGGCAGGAAGGCCTGCCTATTCGGATGTAAAGAGAACCTGATACAACAGCTTACTGGAATTGCTCGTTGCCGACCAGACCGATTTTGGTCACGCCCAGACGTTGCGCCGACGCCATCACACCGGCGACGACTTTGTATTCCACCAGCTTGTTAGGACGCAGATGCACTTCCGGCTGATCTGCTTGCGCAGCGATGTTGCTCAGTTTGGCTTCCAGCGTATTACGATCAGGCACGACCTGATTGTCCCACAAGATAGTGCCATCAAAATCGACATCGATCGTGACGACCACTGGTTCGGTTGTCGGTGGCGGCGGGGTGCCGACCGGCATGTTCAAGTTCACCGAGTGGTTTTGCTTAGGAATCGTGATGATCAACATGATAATCAGCACCAGCATCACGTCGATGAGGGGCGTCATGTTCAGTTCCATCATTGGTTCCGGATCCGCGCCTGCTGCGCTTCCCGAACCGACATTCATACTCATAGTGTTTCCTTTAAGAAGTCCAACGAAGCACCGGGCGATACTGCCGCCCGGTAAACTTCCGCCAGTGGCGCCCCTGTGTTGCCGGGGCGCCGCTGCCAGTCGCTATCAGCCCTTGTCAGGTGGTTCGGTGATGAAGCCGACCTTCTGGATCCCGGCACGTTGGGTCGTGAAAATAACCCGGCCGATCGATTCGTAGCGTGTTTCTTGGTCGCCACGAACGTGTACTTCCGGCTGCGGTACTTTCACTGCTTCAACTTTAAGATAATCGAACAGTTCGTTCGTATCTTTCAGTCTGGTCTGGCCCAGATAAATCTCGCCATCCTTGTTAACAACGATGTTGACATTTTCTGGCTTGGTTTGAAGCGCTTGGTTGGCCTCGATCGGCAGATCGATTTTCTGCAATTTGAGGACAACCGGGCTGGTGATCAAGAAAATGATCAGCAAAACCAACATGATGTCGACGAGCGGCGTCGTGTTGATTTCGGACATTACTTTATCTTCATCTCCGCTGTCGGAGCCGACGGACATCGACATGATTCTTATCCGATCTTTTTAGCGCCGGCAGCACGGCCAGCTTCGCTGGTCGACATTGCGCCGGAGATCAGTACCGAGTGAACGTCGGCGCTGAACGAGCGGATGTCTTCCATTGCGGTTTTGTTACGACGCACCAGCCAGTTGTAACCCAGAACGGCAGGAACGGCGACCAGCAGACCGAAAGCGGTCATGATCAGTGCTTCACCAACTGGACCTGCCACTTTATCGATCGAAGCGTTACCGGTCATGCCGATAGCGGTCAGTGCGTTGTAAATACCCCAAACGGTACCGAACAGACCGATAAACGGCGCGGTCGAACCAACGGTTGCCAGGAACGACAGGCCATCTTGCAGACGCGATTGGACTTTTTCCGAAGCGCGTGCGATCGACATCGTCACCCAGGTCGACAGATCGATTTGTTCCAGCAGGGCGCCGTCATGGTGAGCGGTTGCCTTGGTGCCCGATTCAGCGATGAAGCGGAATGGCGAACCTTCTTCCAAGGTTGCCGAACCAGCAGCGATCGAAGGTGCTTTCCAGAATTTGGCAGCGGCTTCTTTAGCTTGCTTGAAGATCTTCATTTGATCGATCAGCTTGGTGATGATGATGTACCAAGTGCCGATCGACATGATGACCATGATGATCAGGGTAGCGCGTGGCACGAAGCCGCCGTCCCATACTGCAGACAGGCCGAACGGGTTGTGGACTTCTTCGGTTTTGGCTGGAGCTGCTGCATCGGCGGCTGGAGCTGCTGCGTCTGCTGCTGGAGCGGCTGCATCTGCAGCAACTGGTGCTGCTGCAGCGTCTGCCGCAGGAGCCGTAGCGGCTGCCGATGCTGGCGCGTCAGCGAATGCTGGTGCTGCTACCAGAGCGGTAGTAGCGGTGACGGACAACAGAACCGCGGCAAAAAATGCGGACAAACGGGTATTCTTAAACATGCTTCCTCCAAAATTAAAAATAACAGATCGCTGAACGTAATGACAACGAAATCATAGTGTGAGACAGGGGATAACTGTCTCGGGTTTTAATCCAGCGACCAAACGTATTGCATTTGCTGCCAGCCTTGTTCCGGCTTGCCGTCAACTGTTGCCGGCTTAAATGTACAGCGGCTGATACCTTGCACCGCAGCTCTATCCAAGTCTCTGAAGCCGCTCGACTTCACGATCTTCGAATCAGCGACCTTGCCATCTACACCGATCAGGAACGACAGTGTCACGACACCGGTTTCCTCATTGCGCTGCGACGACTTCGGATACTGCGGTTTTTCGCAGACGCTGAAGTCAACCACGGCCGGTGTACGCACCGATTTGGCTGGTCCAGGAGTTGGCGCAGGCTGTGCAGGCGGTGCTGGCGGTGCCAATACATTCGTGGCTGGCTTCACAGCAGTCGTATTTGCAATCACGTTCTGTTGTGGTGGCGGCTGCTGCACGTTCACCTCGACTGGCGGAATGAATGGCGGCGGTGGTGCCTTCATTTCTGGCGGCGGTGGTGGCGGTGGAAGATCCTTCGGTGGAGGCGGTTTGACTTCCTCGATAATCTTGGTTTCAACCGGTTCCATCATTTTGGTGACCAACCGCTTGCCCAAGCCCGTCACGATCCCGTAAGCCGCGAGAACGTGCAGCAGGACAACGATAGTGATGCCTGTGTAGTTCTTGGGACTTTTCTCGTTCGAAAAATTCATGCCTGCTTTCTCCAAATACCATCTCTTGTCTTGCAACTGAACCCCAAAATGACGACACAAAGCTCCAGCCGTATCCGGGACGTCGCCGAATTATACATACGAATTCTTTATTTTACACAGATTTTTAACGCCTAAAACCGGTTAAATTTTTGGCGCTTTTGCGCCCTGAAAACGTACTTGCTTATGCCATCTTTGCACGCTTTCGGACATAAAAAAAGGCGGTCCTATCGGTTTTTTACAGCCGTTTTGGGCGACCACTGCTAAGTTCTCCGATGTGCCATTATGGCGGAATTATATTTCGTGATATCGAATATGGAAACAGCTAAATTTGGAGAAAAATCTTTCTTTTTGGAAATGTTTTAGCTCTGAACCAGACCACTTAGGCTTGCACCCGCACCAAACGGGTGCGGCAAAGGCTTTGCCCAGGTCAAAAAACGCGCTCCCGGAGTCGCTTCCGAGGCCGATTAGCCATACTGAATTCCTATGCGGGTATAGGCTGCGCTTATATTCTTGCTAAAATTATTGCCAAGAAATTCATTTATGGCCGTGCTGCAGGATCGTCGCGCCGGTTGCGTTTCTCGCGCCGGCAATTCAAGGTACCCAATACGACGCCCTGCGGATCGACCGTATCGAGGTGGACATCGAAGCCCCACAGCCGGGCCACGTGTTTCAGCACTTCCACTGCCTGCTGGTTCAGCGGCCGGCGCTGGAATTGCGTGTGGCGCAGGGTCAGTGCGCGGTCGTCGCGCGTATTCACGGACCAGACCTGGATGTTCGGCTCGCGGTTGCCGAGGTTGTACTGTTCGGCCAGCTGCTGGCGCACGTAGCGGTAGCCGGCGTCGTCGTGGATGGCGGAAATGGCCAGTTTTTCATTCTTGTCATCGTCGAGCACGGCAAAGAAGTGGAATTCGCGTATCAAGCGGGGCGACAGGTACTGGGCGATGAAGCTTTCATCCTTGAAATTGCGCATGGCAAAGTCCAGGCTCTTGCGCCAGTCGCTGCCGGCGATGTCGGGAAACCAGACGCGGTCTTCATCGGTCGGCTGTTCGCAGATGCGGCGGATATCGCTCATCATGGCGAAACCCAGCGCATACGGGTTGATGCCGCTGTAATACGGGCTGTCGATGGGCGGTTGGTAGACCACGTTGGTATGGCTTTTCAGAAATTCCATCATGAAGCCGTCGCCCACCACGCCTTCATCGTAGAGCTGGTTCAATATCGTGTAGTGCCAGAAGGTGGCCCAGCCCTCGTTCATGACCTGGGTTTGCCGCTGTGGATAGAAATACTGGGAAATCTTGCGCACGATGCGCACCATCTCGCGCTGCCACGGTTCCAGCAGAGGCGCATACTTCTCGATGAAGTACAGCAGGTTTTCCTCGGGCTCGGGCGGAAAGCGCGGCGCGGCCTTGCGCTGGTCTTCATCCTCCTCGTCATCTTCGCGCCGGGGCAGGGTGCGCCACAGCTGGTTGATCTGCGACTGCACGTACTCTTCGCGCTCTTTCTGGCGCGCATATTCCTTGGCCATCGACAGTTTCGCCGGGCGCTTATAGCGGTCCACGCCATAGTTCTGGATCGCGTGGCACGAGTCGAGCAGCAATTCCACGGCTTCGACGCCATGGCGCTGCTCGCATTCGCTGATGTAGTTCTTGGCAAACACCATGTAGTCGATGATGGCGTCCGCGTCCGTCCAGGCGCGGAACAAATAATTACCCTTGAAGAAGGAATTGTGGCCGTACGCCGCATGCGCGATCACCAGCGACTGCATGGTCAGGCTGTTTTCCTCCATTAAATAGGCGATGCACGGGTCAGAATTGATGACGATCTCGTAGGCCAGGCCCATCTGGCCCCGCTTGTAGCTTTTCTCGGTGGAAAGGAAATGCTTGCCGAAAGACCAATGATTGTACGAAACGGGCATGCCGACCGAGGTATACGCGTCCATCATCTGCTCGGCCGTGATGATTTCCAGCTGGTTCGGATAGGTATCGAGGCCAAATTGTTTCGCTACCCTGCGGATTTCCTCGTGGATTTGCTCGATCAGCTCGAACGTCCATTCGGACTGCTCGGGCAAGGCGTTCGGATGGCGCCGGCGCACGAACGGTACGCCCGGGGTGCTGCTGGCACGGTCAAAGGCTGCACTCATCATTTCACCTGTTTCTTGAACAGTTCGCGGAAGACCGGGTAGATATCGGCCGGCGTGACGATCTTTTGCATGGCGAAATGGGCGTGATGGTCGAGCACGCCCGCGTATTGCTCCCACAGGTTTTGCTGCGGGCCGTCGGTGATCTCGACATAGGTGTAGTACTGCACCTTGGGCATGATGGTGTTGATCAGCAACTGCCGGCACAGCACGGAATCGTTGTCCCAGTTGTCGCCATCGGACGCCTGCGCTACATAGCTGTTCCATTGCCCGGCGCCATAGCGCTCGTCAATAATCGTGTTGAGCAAGTGCAGGGCCGACGAGACCACGGTGCCGCCGGACTCGCGCGAATTGAAAAACTCCTGCTCGTCGACTTCGGCCGCCGCCGTATGGTGGCGGATGAACACCACCTCGATCTTGTCGTAGGCGCGCTTGAGGAACAGATATAAAAGGATGAAGAAGCGCTTGGCCGTGTCCTTGCGCGACTCGTCCATGGAACCGGACACGTCCATGATGCAAAACATCACCGCTTGCGTCATGGGCTTGGGCACCTTGATGCGGTTGCTGTAGCGCAAGTCGAACGGGTCGATGAAAGGGATCGCCAGCAAGCGCGTGTGCAGGTGATGGATCAGGCGGCGCAGTTCGACTACCAGCGGGTCGTTGTCGGGCACGCCTTCGTGCAGCAGGGCGGCCACGTCTGCCTCTGCCTGCGCCAGTTTCTTGCGGGCGCCGCCGCCCACGGCGATGCGCCGCCCCAGCGCGCCGCGCAGGGAACGCAGCACGTGGATGTTCGATGGCGTGCCCGACATGTTGTAGCCGGCGCGCTGGTTCTTGAATTCCGTGGTGGCCGTCAGCTGGGTTTTCACCATGTGCGGCAATTCGAGGTCTTCAAAGAAATAATTCATGAATTCTTCGCGCGACAATTCAAAGATGAAATCGTCTTCCGTCGTCTCGTCGCTATTGCCCGCCTTGCCGCGTCCGGCACCGCCGCCGCCTTTCGGGCGCGCGATCTGGTCGCCTTTCAGGTATTCCTTGTTGCCGGGATTGACCACTTCCCACACGCCGCCATGCGCGTGACCAAACGACGGTTCGCCCACGTCCTTGACGGGGATGCTGACCTTTTCGCCATTTTCAACGTCCGTGATCGAGCGCCCCTTGATGGCGCGCCCCACGGCATCCTTGATCTGGCCTTTGTAGCGCCGCAAGAACCGCTCGCGGTTGACGGCGGATTTATTCTTGCTTTGCAAGCGCCTGTCGATGAGGTATGTCAAAGGGTGCCTCCTTGCTTCTCGTCTTGCGCGTCCCGCCGTCCGCCGGGCCTGTCCGTGCTATGACGACTTGCGTACGCGCAAGTACCATTCGCATAACAGGCGTACCTGCTTGGCCGTATAGCCTTTTTCCACCATGCGGGCCACGAAGTCGGCGTGCTTGTTGGCATCGTCGGCGCTGGCCTTGGCATTGAAGGAAATGACGGGCAGCAATTCTTCCGTATTCGAGAACATCTTCTTCTCGATCACGGTGCGGAACTTTTCATAACTGGTCCAGGCGGGATTCTTGCCGCCGTTGGAGGCCCGCGCGCGCAAACCGAAGTTCACGATTTCATTGCGGAAGTCCTTCGGATTGGAAATACCCGCCGGTTTCTCGATCTTCTCGAGTTCATTGTTCAGCGATTCGCGGTCGAAGCTTTCGCCCGTGTCCGGATCGCGGTATTCCTGGTCCTGTATCCAGAAGTCGGCAAACGTCACGTAGCGGTCAAAAATGTTCTGTCCGTATTCCGAATAGCTTTCCAGGTAAGCCGTCTGGATCTCCTTGCCGATGAACTCCACGTAGCGCTGCGCCAGGTGCTCCTTTATATAAGAGAAGTAGCGCTGCTCGAGTTCCGGCGCGAACTGTTCGCGCTCGACCTGCTGCTCCAGTACATATAATAGGTGCACCGGATTGGCCGCCACTTCGGAATTATCAAAGTTGAACACTTTAGACAGGATCTTGAAGGCAAAGCGCGTCGACAGGCCATTCATGCCTTCGTCCACCCCCGCGTAATCCACATATTCGTGCATGGACTTGGCTTTCGGGTCCGTATCCTTGAGGTTTTCGCCATCGTAGACCAGCATTTTCGAGAAGATGCTGGAGTTTTCCGGATCTTTCAGGCGCGACAGGACGGCAAACTGCGCCATCATGCGCAGGGTGCCGGGCGCGCAGGGCGCCTTGAGCAGCGAGGAATTGGCCACCAGCTTGTCGTAGATCTTGATTTCATCGGAAACGCGCAGGCAGTACGGCACCTTGACTATATAGATACGGTCAAGAAAGGCCTCGTTGTTGCGGTTGTTCTTGAACGTCTTCCATTCCGACTCGTTCGAGTGGGCCAGGATGATGCCGTCGAAGGGAATCGCACCGAAACCTTCCGTGCCCTTGTAATTGCCTTCCTGCGTGGCCGTCAGCAAGGGGTGCAGCACCTTGATGGGCGCCTTGAACATTTCCACGAATTCCATCAGGCCCTGGTTGGCCAGGCACAGGCCGCCCGAATAGCTGTAGGCGTCCGGATCGTCCTGCGCGTAGTCTTCCAGCTTGCGGATATCGACCTTGCCCACCAGGGAAGAAATATCCTGGTTGTTTTCATCGCCCGGTTCCGTCTTCGAGATGGCGATCTGTTTCAGCACGGAAGGATAGCGTTTGACGACGCGGAACTGGTTGATGTCGCCATTGAATTCATGCAGGCGCTTGACGGCCCAGGGGCTGGGAATGGTGCGCAGGTAGCGGCGCGGGATGCCGTAATCCTCTTCCAGGATGGTGCCGTCTTCCTGCTCGTTGAACAGGCCCAGCGGCGATTCGTTGACGGGCGAGCCTTTCAGGCAATAGAAGGGCACGAGTTCCATCAGCGACTTGAGTTTTTCCGCGATGGACGATTTGCCGCCGCCGACAGGTCCCAGCAAATACAGGATCTGCTTGCGTTCTTCCAGGCCTTGCGCCGCATGGCGGAAGTAGGAGACTACTTGCTCGATGACTTCCTCGGTGCCATAGAACTCGCGGAAGGCGGGGTAGAGCTTGAGGACCTTGTTGGCGAAGATGCGCGACAGCCGCGTGTCGTTGCGCGTATCGACCAGTTGCGGCTCGCCGATCGCGGCCAGCATGCGTTCGGGCGCGCTGGCATACGTCAGCTTGTCCTTCTTGCACAGGGCCAGGTATTCGGTGAGCGACATTTCCTCTTCGCGGGTGCGCTCGTAGCGTGCTGCATAGTTGTCAAAAATGGTCATGTCAAATGTCCTTTAATGTAAAACTAAACTGCCAGTCACCATTGCCGCCCGCCTGGCACTCGCCTGGGCTTGCCGCTTCAACTTTCCACTACCCGATACCGATTTTTATAGTTGTTTCAAGCCCGGCTGTCTTTGCGAGTCCGGATTGCCCGGACCAAAAAACTGGCGCTTGATGCCGTGTGCTGACGTAGCCAGCCGGCTTTTTTTTACCATTGATAGCGCTTGATGCATCTACCTTTACCCCATGAAATTAATTATTGCTCTAAAGGATCAGGAAGTCAAAAGATAATCTCAGCATATCTTTAATACTTGTTTGTAAATTGTTGATTTAATTGGATAAATCCTAAAAATTTTTAGTCTTTTCAATGCACGTTTTACTGCCTCTCTCTTCATCATACGACAATTTGCCAGCGTGTGCCGGTGCCGCTCCGGCAAGGGTGGCAGCCACCGCCGCGACGGCCCGGCGCCGGTGAGGCCGGCCATCTTGCGCTAAGATGCCTGCATGTTTGATGGCAGCGGCCAGCGCGCGCATTGTGTACGCCGCGCCTGGTGCGTGCAGGCCAGCATTTTTATCGTCACCCTATAAGGAATACCCATGATGAACCCACAATTGCGCGCCATCGTGCGCGGCATGCCGAAAGCCGAGCTGCATATCCATATTGAAGGTTCGCTGGAACCAGAACTGATTTTCGCACTGGCCGAGCGCAATGGCGTGCCGCTGGGCTATGAATCGGTGGAACACTTGCGCAGCGCCTATGCTTTTACAGATTTACAGTCTTTTCTCGACATTTATTACGCTGGCGCAAGCGTGCTCCTGAAAGAGCAGGATTTTTATGACATGACGCAAGCCTACCTGCTGCGTGCCGAAGCGGACAATGTCTTGCACACGGAAATTTTCTTCGATCCGCAAACGCACACGGCGCGCGGCGTGGCGATGGCTGATGTTATTAATGGCATCTACCGTGCCTGCCAGGACAGCCCCGTCAGCGCGGCCCTGATCCTGTGTTTCCTGCGCCATCTGAGCGAAGCGGAAGCCATCGAGACACTGGAAGATGCGCTGCCGCACCGCGACAAATTTATCGGCGTCGGCCTCGATTCCTCGGAAGTGGGCAACCCGCCCGAGAAATTCTCGCGCGTGTTTGCCCGTTGCCGCGAGCTGGGCCTGCACCTGGTGGCCCACGCGGGCGAGGAAGGTCCGCCAGCCTACATCCGCACGGCACTGGATGACTTGCAAGTCGAGCGCATCGACCATGGCGTACGCTGCCTGGAAGACGCGGAACTGACGGCCCGCCTGGCGCGCGAACAGATCGCCCTCACCGTCTGCCCATTGTCGAACACCAAGCTGCGCGTGTTTGACCAGATGCACGAGCATAACCTGGTGCAACTGCTCGACGCGGGCTTGCTGGTGACGGTGAACTCGGACGATCCGGCGTATTTTGGCGGCTACATGAACGATAACTTCGACGCCATCTTTGACTCCCTGCCGCTGGGCCTTGCGCATGCGCAGCGTTTGGCGCGCAACGGTTTCATCGCCGCCTTCCTGCCACAGGCCCGGAAAGACGCGTTCCTCGCCACCGTCGATGCGTATTTCGCGCAGCACGCCGCCGCCCACGGCGCAGCGCAATAAGCAGCGCAAACCACTTTCATAAAGACCCGCCGCCCATGCTCCGCCTCTCCCTCAAAATGACCGGCCGCGACTGGCGCGCCGGGCAACTGCGTTTCCTGCTCGTCGCGCTGATCGTGGCCGTGGCGGCCCTGTCGGCCGTGGGCTTCTTCGTCGACCGCCTGCGCGCGGGCCTGAACCGCGACGCGCACCAGCTGCTGGGGGCCGACCTGGTCATCAGCGCCGACCAGCCCGTCAATGCCGCGTGGCGCGCCGAAGCACAGAAGCGTGGCTTCGTCCTGGCCGACACGGTGACCTTTCCCAGCATGGCGCAGGCGGGCGAGGGCGAGCAGTCGCAGTCGCAGCTGGCCTCCATCAAGGCCGTCTCGCCCGGCTACCCGCAGCGCGGCAAGCTGAAAATCACCACCAATATCAGCGCAGCGCAGGATGCCTTGGGCCAGCCGACGAACCTGGTGCCGGCGCCGGGCACCGTGTGGGTCGATGCGGCCATCCTGTCCAGCCTGAACGCCAAGCTGGGCGATACCCTCACATTGGGCGACAAGGCGTTTACCGTCACGCAACTGATCGCGTCCGAGCCGGACCGCGGCGCGTCTTTCCTGAACTTCGCCCCGCGCGTGATGCTGCCTTTGAGTGACTTGGCCGCCACGGCGCTGGTGCAGAACGGCTCGCGCGTGTCGTACCGCTTGCTGCTGTCGGCGCCACCGGCCAGGGCGGGCGAGATTGCGGCATATCAAGCCTGGCTGGAAAACCAGATCAAGACGCAATCGATAAAAGGCGTGCGCATCGAATCGCTGGAATCGGGCAGTCCGCAGATGCAGTCGACACTGGACCGCGCCGACCGCTTCCTGTCGCTGGTCGGCTTGCTGTCGGCCATGCTGGCCGCTGTCGCCGTGGCGATGGCGGCGCGCCGCTTCATGCTGCGCCACCTGGACGCCTGCGCCATGCTGCGCTGCCTGGGCCTGACGCAAAACCAGGTCACGGCCATGTATCTGATCGAATTCCTGCTCGTCGGCCTGGCCGGCAGCGTGGTGGGCGTGGCCGTGGGTTTCGGCGGCCACCTGGTGCTGCTCGAATTGCTGGGCAAGCTGGTGCAAAGCGATTTGCCGCCCGTGTCGATGCTGCCCGCGCTGCAAGGCGTGGCCACCGGCATGCTGCTCTTGCTGGGCTTTGCCCTGCCGCCGATTTTGCAGTTGCGCAATGTTCCCCATAACCGCGTGATCCGCCGTGAACAGGAGCCGCCGCAGGCGCTGGCCCTGGCGACCTACGGCCTGGGCATCGCCGCCTTCGTCGTGCTGCTGCTGTGGCAGGCGGGCGATGTGAAACTGGCGCTGCTGACGGCGGCAGGTTTCCTGGGCGGCTTCGCCCTCTTCGCCCTGGCCGGCTGGCTGGGCATCAAATCGCTGAAAACCTTGCGCGGCGCGTTCAACCACCAGGGCTGGCGCTTCGCCGTCACGTCCTTGCAGCGCCGTCCGGGCGCCACCGTCATCCAGGTGGTGTCGCTGGCCTTGGGCCTGATGGCCTTGCTGCTGCTGACGGTCGTACGGGGCGACTTGATGGTGGCCTGGCGCAACGCCACGCCGCCCGATGCGCCGAACCGTTTCATGATCAACATCCTGCCCGAGCAAAAGGAGCCGATCGCCGCGCGCCTGGCGCAGGCCGGCGTGGCCAACGCACCACTGTATCCGATGATACGCGGGCGCCTGGTGGCCGTGAATGGCAACACTATTACCGAAGAGACTTACCAGGACGACCGCGCCAAGGGCCTGGCCGACCGCGAATTCAACCTCTCGACGATGGCCACCATGCAGGAGGAAAACAAGCTCGTCGCCGGCAAGTGGTTCAGCAATGCGCCCGGCGCGCCGGCCGAAGCGTCGGTGGAAGAGGGCATCGCCAAGACCCTGAAGCTGAAACTGGGCGATAAATTGCGCTTCGACATCGCCGGCCAGCCGGTGGAGGCGGCCATTACCAGCTTGCGCAAGCTGGAATGGGGCTCGATGCGCGTCAATTTCTTTGTCATCATCAACCCGGCCGCCATGGCTGACACGCCGCAGACGTGGATCACGGCGTTTCATCTGCCTGCCGCGCAGGCGGACCTGGGCAATGCCCTGCTGCGCGACTACCCGAACCTGACGGTGGTGGACGTGGGCGGCGTGCTCAAACAGATCCAGGGCGTGCTGGACCAGGTGGTCACGGCCGTCGAATTCCTCTTCGTCTTCACCCTGGCCTCGGGTTTACTGGTGCTGTATGCGGCCTTGATGGGTTCGCAGGACGAGCGCACGCGCGAGGCTGGCCTGCTGCGTGCGCTGGGCGCCACGCGGCGCCAGCTGGCGCAGGCGCAGCTGATCGAGTTTTCTCTCGTCGGCGCGCTGGCCGGCTTGCTGGCGGCGACGGGCGCGGCCGCCATGGGCTGGGCGCTGGCCACCTATCAGTTCAAATTTGCCTGGAGCTTTGCGCCCGGCGTGTGGGCCTTCGGCCTGCTGGCCGGCGCCCTGTGCGCGATCGCTGGCGGCTGGCTGGGACTGCGCAATGTGCTCAAGCATCCACCCCTGCAGACTTTACGCGAAGGTTAAGCTTTCATGCTGTCGTCCGCCTGCGCGCGTAAAAATTGCGCGTAGGACATGACTGGCTGCCCCAGCTGGTGGGGCGGCACGTCGAACAGGGCCCAGAAATACGCCACGCGGCCCAGGCAGATGGTGGGCGCGGCGCAGTAGCGGAACCAGTTTTCGCCGATATGCGCGGCGTACATGCCGTCGCTGCCGGCGTCGGAAAAATACGGAATCACGCGCATTTCCAGCAGCGCCTGCAGCAGTGACTGGGGCGCGTCGTTGTCGCGCGCCATTTCGTACTGCGTGTGCAGGCTGCGTTCCGTTGCGATGATCATTAGCCTGGCCTGGCCGTCGCGTGTAAAAAACAGGATGCCGGTGGGATTGGGGAAGATGTAAAACTCGACGAAGCCATGGCGCAGGCACAGCTCGTGCACGACGGCGGCCAGCGCTTCGTCCTGCAGAAAACTGTAGTCGTGCAGCAATAACAAGTCGCGCACGGTGTCCGATTGCTGCAGGAAAAACGCGCGCTGCAGGCTGACGATTTCCTGCTCCAGGATGTCGAGCGCATCGTCGTCGCTCTTCTTGATATAGCGGTCGATCAAGCCCCGGTTGAAGGCCGTCACGGCCATTTTTTCATCGGCCGCCCCTGTAAATAAAATCTTCTTGCACGGCAAGTCGCGCACGGCCTGGCAAAATTCCAGGCCGTTCATCTGCGGCATCGAATAATCGACCACCAGCACGGACGGCACGGCAAAGCGCTGCGCCTGGCCGCTGATGCGCCAGATGCGTTCGATGTCGATGCCCACGTTGCAATCGTTGGGCGCCATGTTCTGCAGGTCGTAATTCACGTGCAGGGGCATGTCCCCGCGCTGGCTCGTTTGCTGCAGCCAGCGCAATGCAGTGCTCGTATCGTGGAAGGTCTTGCGCGCCAGCGCAGGGTCGAGCTGGAAAGCCATGCTTTTCAGGAAGGAATCGCTGTCATCGATCAGTACAGTGAGCGTCGGATGGGTGTAGACGGGCAGTTGCATGCATCACCTTGCGAGGGGAGAGAGTTGGAAGCGGGCCGGCACGGGCAGGGGGAATTCCAGGATGAAAATCGCATACGCATGCTCGCGCGAGACGCAGCGGATGCGCGCCTGCCAGGCGTCGGCGATCTGCCGGCACAGGGCCAGGCCGATGCCGCTGCCGTTGTGCACGGGATACGAATAAAACCGTTCAAAGATCAGCGGCAGGCGGTTCTGCGCGATGCCGCAGCCCGTGTCGATGAACAGCAGGCGGGGCACGGGGCGCTCGCCGTCGATGATGATGCGCACGCGGCCCTTGCCGGCCCGCTGGGTGGCTTTCAGCGCGTTTCTCAGCAAGTTCAGCAAGATCACCACGCACAATTCATCCTGGCCGGCAAACTGGAAGTCGGCGCGCACGTCCAGCGTGACGCTGCTGCGCTGCTTGCTGCCGGTAAAAGGATAGCGCTTGAGCACGGCGTTCACCATGTCTTGCATCGACAGCGCCTGCCGGGGTTCGAGGTTGCGGTTGACGGCGCTGGCGCTCATGAGGAACAGATCGATCATGTGCTGCATGTGGCGCACTTCAAACTGGATGCGCGACAGCGCTTCCTGCACGGGCGGCACCTCGTCGGCCTTGCCGGCCTCGTTGGGCAGCTGCGGCAGCAGCCGGCGCAGGCCCCGCACATTGGCCTCCACGCTGGTGAGCGGCGTGCGCAGCTCGTGCGCCACGGAGCCGAGTCCGGACGCCAGGCCGGCCAGGCGCTCCTGTTCCAGCACCTTGCTGCCCACTTTCACCACGGACAGCGCGGCGATGGTGAACCAGTGCACGGGCAGTTGTTGCAGTACCTCGGGCTGCAGCAGGAAATTGCCTTCCCCCTGCACGATGACGGCCAGGCAGGCGGCGCTGGTGCCGATCAGGTAGGCGCGGCAGGCCAGCCCCGTTTCGAAATGAAACAGCACCACCAGGCCGATCAGCAATGATTCGCCCCAGATGGACGAAGCATGATTCATCACGAACATGAAGGTAAAGAAAAAGGGCAGAATGTAGCTGAGGGCGAACAGCAGATAGCGCGACAGCCAGCGCGCCGTGAAGCGGCGCGCAAACAGGCCGGCCACGCAAATGCCCACGCCCGTCAGGCGCAGGATCAGGTTTTCATAGGCTTGCGGGAAGAAAAATTGCCACAGCAAATAGTACAGCGGCATCGCCACCGTGCCCACGGCGGCCAGCAAGGCGACACGGTTGGCCAGGTGTTCATGCGGCGCGCGCTCATGCAGCAGCGCATGGAGCAGGCGCCGCCGCCAGTGTGTCCATCGTGCGTGCAATTGCTGCGTCATGACTGTGCCTTGATGCTCTTCAGAACGTCATCATCGCGTAATTTTTTCCAGTTGAATGGTTATCTGGACGGTCTTTGATATACGTCAATGGATAGATGGGCAACACGGTCAAGGCTTTAACGGGTAACCAACCTATCCCCAGGAGAAAACTCATGAGCATCGCAAGCAGCCTTCACGCCCCATCCTTCGCCCGTGCCGAACACTGCATGCCCGACTATATTGCGCGGCGCATGGATGCGCATCACATCACGCGCATCGAAAAATTGCTGGGCGGCCAGCATCCCCATGCCTGGCAACCCACGCCAGCGCACGCCGTTTTTCTGGCGGGCAATGATTACCTGTCCATCGCCGCCGAGCCTGCCCTGGTGGCGGCCCAGGTGGCTGTCCTGCAGGCGAACGCGGGCGGCATGCTGATGTCGGCCGTGTATTTGCAGGAAGGCAGCGACCAGCATCGCCTGGAAAACCGGCTGGCCCGCTTCATGGGCAGCGAGGACGGCATCCTGGCGCAGTCCGGCATGGCGGCCAACGTGGGATTGCTCCAGTGCATTGCCGGCCCCGGCATTCCCGTCTACCTGGACATGCAGGCCCACGCCTCGCTGTGGGAAGGCGTGCTGTCGGCGCAGGCCCAGGCCGTCGCCTTTTTGCATAACGACATGGCGCACCTGCGGCGGCAAGTGGAAAAGCACGGCCGCGGCGTGATCGTCGTCGATGCCCTGTACAGTACCAACGGCAGCCTGGCGCCGCTGCTGGAACTGCTCGACATTGCCGAGCGCAGCGATTGCGTGGTGGTGGTCGACGAGTCGCATTCGCTGGGCACGCATGGCCCGCAAGGCGCGGGCCTGGTGGAGCAATGGGGACTGGGCCACCGCGTGCATTTCCGCACGGCATCATTGGCCAAGGCGTTTGCCGGACGCGCCGGCTTCATCAGTTGTTCCAGCCGCTTCAAGGGCTATTTCTTGTCCGAATCGCGCCCCGCCATCTTCAGCTCCTGCCTGCTGGCGCATGAACTGGCGTGGCTGGACGCGGCGCTCGATTTCATCATGGCCGCCGACGCGCGCCGCGCCACCTTGCGCCAGCACACGCTGCAGGTGCGCGAGGGCTTGCGCGAGCTCGGCTATAACGTCAGCGACGGCACGGAGCAGATCGTGGCGCTAGAGGCGGGCGGCGAACCGGCGACCCTGGCCCTGCGCCAGGCGCTGGAGCGCCATGGCATCTACGGCGCCATGTTCTGCGCCCCGGCGACGGCGAAGAACCGCGCCCTCGTGCGCCTGACCCTGAACGCAGCACTCGACGAAGCGGGTATCGCCAGGCTGCTGCGGGCCTGCGCCGCCATCCGCAGCGAAGTGGGCGTGGAGCAGTGGCAGTCGACGCGGCGCCTGCGCAAGCTGGCGCTGGTCAGCTAGGCCGTGTTATTCCGTGTTATGGATACGGCCCTTCCTGCCGCGCTGCCTGCCGGAAAGGCCGCGCTGCGCTATCATGACGGCCATGACTGATACCACTGCCCCTGCCACTACCTTGTATGAGACCATCGGCGGCGCGCCCGTGCTGCGCCAGATGGTCGACCGTTTTTACGATTTGATGGAACTGGAAGCAGAGTTTGCCGGCATCCGCGTCATGCATCCGCCGGCCACCGATGGTTCGCGCGACAAGCTGTATTTCTTCCTGACAGGCTGGATGGGCGGGCCGGACCTGTATATCGAAAAGTTCGGCCACCCGCGCCTGCGCGCCCGTCACTTGCCGTATGCCATCGGCACCAGCGAGCGCGACCAGTGGCTGCGCGCCATGGCCTGGGCCATGGAAGACACGGGCATCGAAGAATCCCTGCGCGTGCGCCTGATGGAGTCGTTCTATCAGACTGCCGACTGGATGCGTAACAAACCTGATTGATCCCATGAGTCCATTCGAGTTTTATAGTCTGCTGGGCGCCATCGCGGTCGCCATCATCTTGCTGTTGTTTAATATGTTGCGTCCGCGCACGGGCGCCAGCGACGGCGCCACCACCCTGGCGCTGGTGCAGCAGCACCAGCAGCAAAGCCTGGAACGCATCGACCGCGTCGAGCGCGAAGTGCGGCTGCAATTGCAAGCGTCGGCGCAAGCGACGCGGCACGACCTGGCCGCCGGCCTGGCGCAATTCCAGGCGGCAACATTGCAACAGCTCGACAGCCTGCGCGCGCAGATGCAGGCGCAGGGCCAGAGCGGGCGTGAGGAGCAGGCGCAGAGCCTGGCGCGCTTTGCCGACAGCACCAACCAGACCCTGGCTAAACTGACGGAATCGAATGCGCAGCGCATGCTGGAAGTGCGCGCCACCCTGGAAAGCAAGATCCGCGACTTGCAGGCCGATAATGGCGCGCGCCTGGAAGAGATGCGCAAGACGGTCGATGAAAAACTGCACGCCACCCTGGAGACGCGCTTGAGTGCGTCGTTCCAGCAAGTGTCGGAGCGGCTGGAAAAAGTCCACCAGGGCCTGGGCGAAATGCAGCAGCTGGCGCTGGGCGTGGGCGACCTGAAGCGAGTGCTTACGAATGTGAAGACGCGGGGTACCTGGGGCGAAGTGCAGCTGGAAATGCTGCTTGAGCAGGTGCTCACTGTCGACCAGTACGCGAAGAACGTGGAAACGGTGGCTGGCAGCGGCGCGCGCGTGGAATTTGCCCTGAAGCTGCCGGGCATGGTCGATGGCGGCCCGCCCGTATGGATGCCCATCGATGCGAAGTTTCCCAAGGAGCAATATGAGCGCCTGGTCGAGGCGGCCGAGCGGGCCGATGCCGAGGGCGTGGCCTTGGCCGGGCGCGAGCTGGAACGCGCCGTGCGCGGCGAGGCGAAGACCATCGCCGAAAAATACCTGGCGCCGCCGCAGACCACCGATTTCGCCATCCTGTTCCTGCCCACCGAGGGGCTGTATGCAGAAGTCATGCGCCGCCCGGGCCTGGCCGACGAATTGCAGCGCCTGCACCGCGTCAGCATCGCGGGGCCGTCCACCCTGACGGCCTTGCTCAACAGCTTGCAGATGGGTTTCCGCACGCTGGCGCTGGAAAAACGTTCATCGGAAGTGTGGCAGGTGCTGGGTGCCGTCAAGACGGAATTCGGCAAGTTTGGCGACGTTTTGTCGCAAACCAGGCTGACCCTGGAAAAAGCGGCCAAGAACATCGAGAGCGCGGAAGTGCGCAGCCGGCAGATGGCGCGTAAATTGAAGTCGGTAGAAGCCTTGCCGGGCGAGGCGGCCGCCTTGCTGCTGGGCGCGGCGGACGCAGGCTTGGCTGCCGAGGCTGACGGCGAGTAGCGTGGTCTTGCGTTTTTTGCGTCTGGCCGCCGCTGGCTAGCCCTGGATGGCTGGCCTTTCCTGCGCCATGTGCCGCTCGACCAGCAGTTGCGTGATGCTGCCCGCCGCATCGAGTTCGCGCTGCGCCAGCGCGCGCAGATCGTCTTGCGCCAGGCCGGCCAGCAAGGCGCCGCGCAAGGCGTCAGCCTCGGCGGCATGCCCCTGTCCGCGCAGCACGGCGATGGCGATGCGCACGTCCTTGACCAGGTTCGTCAGCTCTGCCGCCAGGCGCGGCGCCGTGCCTGGCACGGGAAACAGGGGCAGGCTCGCGGCCAGGGCATTGACCATGTCGAGCTGCGCGAGCGGCGCGCCGCGATAGCGGTCCGCGAGGGCGAAATCGCCCGCTTCAATGACTGAGGGCAGTGCTTGCCAGGCGTACTGCCGTGCCAGCTCGGCGTCGCTGGCGTCCAGCCGCGCGAACAGTGCGTAGGTCGAGCGGCTATCGCCTAGCGTCTCGTTCATTTCGACGATGAGGGAGAAGCGCGATGCGCGGCCAAACGGCATTTCCGTTTGCTGCCCGCCGCTGTCGTCACGCCCCACATACTGCCCGCCTGCGAGTAGCCGGCGTATTTGCTCATCGCGCTCTGCCTTCAGTGCGGCGTGCGCAGGCGCGTACGCGTCGGCCAGGAATTTCCACTCCAGCATCGTCATGAAAAAGCTGGACCGGGGCGGTAATGCCGTTCAGTTAAGACTGGACGGCATTTTTATTTTGAGCTTGTAAACGCCCATGTCAGATGTTAACCTGCGTGGCGATGCTTGATGACCCTCTCCATTTCCTGGCAAACCAC
>NZ_JBNYXW010000025.1:0-60749 GCF_051380875.1 Janthinobacterium woesei | reverse complement strand
GTGAAACAACTTTGCGCCGATGATAGTGCTGCAACCAGTGTGAAAGTAGGTTATCGTCAGGCTTGTTATTCGTAGTAGAGAAAAACCCGTCAAGCAATTGACGGGTTTTTTTTCGTCTGCAGATTTATCGCTATAAAAATAGCCGCTTTTAGTACCATGTTCAGGCAAATTACTATATAATTCGCTTCCTCAGATCAGATGGTTTGCTGCCCCGTTGGGAGCAGGCTGTTGAAAAAGTTATGCCTGATGACCATAGCAAGTTGGTCCCACCCCTTCCCATCCCGAACAGGACCGTGAAACAACTTTGCGCCGATGATAGTGCTGCAACCAGTGTGAAAGTAGGTTATCGTCAGGCTTGTTATATGAAAAAACCCCGCTAGATGCGGGGTTTTTTTTCGTCTGTTGCCTTCATGGGACTAGACGCCCCAAGTGATGCTTTCACCTTCGGCCTTGGCCGAACGCAGCATTTCCATCAGGGGAAAGGCACGCTGCGAAAAATGGACCTTTTGCTCACGCGCATGCGCGCCCGTTTCGCCATCTTCCAGCGTTTCCGGCGTATGCGCATCGTGTTCGATGTCAGTTTCCGGATGCAACTTGCTCTCCGCCACTTCTTTTTCCAGTAGCGCCAGGGCTTCGCCCGCTTCCGCTGACGTAATGACACCGCGGGCCGGACTCTTGTGCAGGATGTCGAGGATGCGCTGGGCATGTTCCTGGTACATCAATACGGGAGGGGAGGATTTGGATTTGAATGAGATCAACATAAGCGCTTTCTGAAACTTGTTGTTAGTGTCGAAACAATATCACGACTTGAAATGTCGCACAGGCCGTCCGATTGCCCGGATTGCCTATTTGCAAGCCGGATAGGGTCATCTGTTGGACAACACACCTATTTGCAAGGGCCGGCCTGGCGCAAACGTGATTGTTTAAGCGGCCGTTAAGTTTCAGTCCAGCTTGACGGAGTCCATGAAGGTATCGATGGTTTCACGCGACAGCTTGTTTTCTTTGCCCAGAATGATGATCTGGACGATGTGTTTATCCTGCGCCACAAAACGCCCGACCAGCAAGACGGGCTTGCCTTGCTGCGTGCCCGTCGCCTCGATGCTCAACGTGCTGCGTTGGCGCGTGCCGGCCGAGCTGCTGCGGGCGGCCGCGGCAGTTTTTTCGCTGCGCACGCTGCCATTGATATTCTTGAGTAACGCTGTCTTCATGGCGGGCAGGGCCGCTTGCGCCTGTTCCGCGCTATCGAGGGTGGCATTGCCGATGGCGAAGGTGTTGCCGTCGACTTCGCTGGCCGTCATGGTCAGGCTGACTTTCTTGCCATCAAGGTCGATTTCGCGCGTCAGTACGGCAGGCTTGCCTGGAAACAGGGCCGTGAACTGGGCGTCGGGGCTACGATAGTCGCGCCAGTCAAATTGAGGGCTGCAAGCCGATAGCACGCTGGCAGTCGCAAAAGTCGCCAAAAAGAAGACAAGTGATGATTTTTTCATCAACAGATGGTAGCAGCGCCGCCCGTCATGCGCAATCGCGTGCGTGCGAGGCGACACGCGGACGTTTACATTTCTCGCAGCACACGCCGGTATTGAATCGCTTCGGCAATATGCGGGTGCGTGATGGCGGCACTGCCTGCCAGGTCGGCGATGCTGCGGGCCACGCGCAGTACCCGGTGATAAGTGCGCGCCGACCAGTGCAGGCGCAGCATTGCACTGTGCAAGAGGTGTTCGCCATGTTGTTCCAGACGGCAATGCTGTTCGATTTCCGTGTTGTTCAGGCGCTGGTTCGATTTGCCCTGGCGCACCAGCTGCAAGGCGAAGGCGGCCGCTACCCGCACGGCGATACGCTGCGTGGTTTCGCCTGCATCCGCTTGCCGGCCCAACGACGCCGGTGGCATGGCAGCAACTTCGATTTGCAGGTCTATGCGGTCAAGTAACGGTCCGGATAAACGGCTGTGATAGCGCAGCACGGCGTCCGGCGTGCAGCGGCAGCGGCCCGAAGCATGCCCCAGATAACCGCAGGGGCAGGGGTTCATTGCGGCGATCAGCTGGAAGCGGGCGGGAAATTCAGCCTGGCGGGCCGCACGCGAGATGCTGATGACGCCCGACTCCATGGGCTGGCGCAAGACATCGAGCACCCGGCGGTCAAATTCGGCGATTTCATCGAGAAACAGTACGCCGCAGTGCGCCAGCGAGATTTCACCAGGCCGTGGGACATTGCCTCCGCCCACCAGCGCCACGCCGGAGGCGGTCTGGTGCGGGGCGCGGTAAGGGCGCCGTTTCCAGTGTTCCACCTTGAAATTGCCGCCCAGTGAGTGGACGGCAGCCGATTCCAGCGCTTCTTCGTCGCTCATCGGTGGCAGCACGCCGGGAAAACGGCTGGCCAGCATAGTCTTGCCCGCGCCAGGCGGGCCCACCATCAAGACGTTATGTCCGCCCGCGGCTGCGACTTCCAGCGCGCGCCGCGCTTGTTGTTGTCCCTGCACATCGGAAAAATCCGGATACGGGAAAATGGGCGCCGGCAGCATCGGCTGGTGACGCTGCAGCATTGTCTGGCTGGCGCGTGCGGCGAAATGCGCACAGACCTCGAGCAAGGTGTGCGCCGGGTAGATGCTGGCTTCGCTGACCAAAGCGGCCTCGTCGGCATTCGCGTGTGGCAGGATGAAGGCGCGCGGTGCGCCGGTCTTGCTGCGCTGCATGGCAAACGTCATGGCCAGGGCGCCGCGAATGGGACGCAACTGCCCCGATAGCGACAGTTCGCCCGCAAATTCGTAGTGGTGTAACTGGTCGCCGGGCAATTGACCGGATGCGGCCAGGATGCCCAGCGCTATGGGCAGGTCGAAACGGCCCGATTCCTTGGGTAAATCTGCCGGGGCCAGGTTGACGGTGATGCGCCGCGCAGGCATCTCAAAGCCGCAGTTTTGCAGCGCGGCGCGCACGCGGTCGCGCGATTCTTTCACTTCCGTATCCGGCAGGCCAACAATTGTAAAAGAAGGCAGGCCGTTGGCAAGGTGGACTTCGACACTTACCTCGGGCGCCTCCATGCCGGCCAAGGCGCGGCTTTTCAGGACTGCCAGGCTCATGAGTTTCCCCTGCACCGCGGGCGCGGACAGGTTCAGTCTAGCCGCCGGAGCAGCCCGAGGCTTGAGATAGGCCAGCAAGAGCGCCGATAACGGCGCCCTGCAGGTGATGTTCTTACGCTTTTGGGTCGTTCAAACGCGTTTCCAGTTCGATCAGGCGCAATTCCAGTGCGTCCAGTTTCGCGCGCGTCTTGGCCAGCACTTGTGCCTGGATATCAAATTCTTCGCGCGTGACCAAGTCCAGACGGGCGAAGCCCTGGGTCATCATCGATTTCACGTTCTTCTCGATATCCTTGGCGGGCGAGTTTTCAATGGCTTGATGGATCTTGCCTTGCAAGTCGTTAAAGAAGGTATTCATGTCCATGGTAAGTCCTTTATGGTGCAGCCTGTGCATCGCACCATTGCGGTGCACAGCGGCGTTAATCTGGTGCGAATCTGGGCGGTTCATCACTCTCCAGCAGTTCCTTGCCGCATGTCCAGAGGCTTGCAGGGTATGTATGGGCGGAAATGCACCTGTCAAGGTGGCTGAGAGCTGGCACGCATTCTGCTAAAGAAGCTATGAACGCTTTGTGATCTCCAGCCAAGATTTTAAACCTCAACCGCTTTAAAAGTTCAATAAAAGGGAATCGCCATGAAGAATCTGTCCAAGAACATGACTTTAGCTGCAGCGTTGACACTGGCCATGACGGCCTGGAGCTCCGGCGCCATGGCCCAGGAGGCAGTGGCGGCACCGGCTGCCGTCGAAGCGGTACCCGATAATGTGGTGAGCTATAACGTGGCGCTGACCAGCGACTACCGCTACCGTGGCGTGTCGCAAACCCGCCTCAAGCCAGCGATCAGCGGCGGCGCCGACTATACCCATAATCCTACCGGTCTGTATGTGGGCACCTGGCTGTCGAGCATCAAATGGATCAAGGACGGCGGCGGCGATACCAACCTGGAATGGGATGTCTACGGCGGCAAGCGCGGCGAATTTGCACCGGGGATCACTTACGATGTGGGCGGCCTGTATTACTTCTACCCATCGAATGGCCTGAGCACGAATGCCAATACCTTCGAGTTGTATGGCCAGGTCGGTTTCGGCCCCGCCTACATCAAGTATTCGCACTCGACGACCAATCTGTTCGGCGTGGCTGACAGCAAAAACAGCGGCTACATCGACGCCGGCCTGAATATACCCCTGTACGACGATTACACCTTCAACCTGCATGTGGGCCATCAAAGCGTCAAGCATAATGAATCGCTCAGCTATTACGACTACAAACTGGGCGTAACCAAGGATTTCCCCGGCATCGCCACCGTGTCTCTGGCCGCCGTCCGGGCCGACATCACGTCGCTGGCGCCTAACGGCAAGAATCTGGCGAAACTTGGCTTCGTATTGACTGTTTCTAAAACCTTTTAAGCGAGACTGCCATGAAAATGATTACTGCAATCATTAAACCGTTCAAACTGGACGAAGTGCGTGAAGCCTTGTCGGCTATCAATGTGCAAGGGATTACCGTTACCGAAGTCAAAGGTTTCGGCCGTCAGAAAGGCCACACGGAACTCTACCGTGGCGCCGAGTATGTTGTCGATTTCCTGCCAAAAACCAAGATCGAAGCGGCTGTCGACGACGCCATCGTCGACCAGGCCATTGAAGCGATCGAAGGCGCCGCGCGTACCGGTAAAATCGGTGATGGCAAGATTTTTGTGTACAACCTGGAACAAGTCATCCGCATCCGTACCGGTGAAACCGGCAACGAAGCGCTCTAAGGGGAATATTGATGCGTAAAAATATAACAAAATTGCTAGCTGGGTTTGCCTGTCTGTGTGCGTTTGGCGTTGCCGCGCCTAGTTTTGCCGATGCGCCGGCCAAGCCGGAAGCCGTGGAGATGGCTGTTGCCACGCCTGCCGTGACGCTCGCTCCGGATGCTGCTGCTCCTGCCGTGACGCTCGCGCCGGATGCTGCCGCTCCTGCTGTCGCACCAACTGCCGCCGCTGCGGCCCCATCAACGGCCGCGCCCGTCGCCAACAAGGGCGACACCAGCTTCATGATGATCTGCACCGTGCTGGTGATCCTGATGACGATCCCCGGCCTGGCCCTGTTCTACGGCGGCCTGGTGCGCTCGAAGAACATGCTGTCGGTACTGATGCAAGTGTTCATGGTGTTTTCGCTGGTAGTGGTGCTGTGGTGCATTTATGGCTACTCGGTCGCCTTCACGGAAAAAACCGCCTTCTTTGGTGGCTTCGACCGCCTCTTCCTGAATGGCATATGGGATCCGGCCAAGGGCACGTTCGCCGCCGCCGCTACTTTCAGCAAAGGCGTCGTCATTCCCGAATTCGTGTTTGTCGCCTTCCAGGGCACGTTTGCCGCGATTACCTGCTCGCTGATCGTCGGCGCCTTTGCCGAACGCGCCAAGTTTTCCGCCGTGCTGGCCTTCATCGTGCTGTGGTTCACGTTTGCCTACCTGCCAGCGGCCCACATGGTCTGGTTCTGGACCGGTCCTGATCTGATTACGGACGCGGCCACCGCCGCTACCGAAGCGGCCAAGGCTGGCTGGATCTGGCAAAAAGGCGCGCTGGACTTCGCCGGCGGCACCGTGGTGCACATCAATGCCGCTATCGCCGGCCTGGTGGGCGCGATCATGATCGGCAAGCGCGTCGGCTACGGCCGTGAATCGATGGCGCCGCATTCGCTGACGATGACCATGATCGGCGCTTCCCTGCTGTGGGTAGGCTGGTTCGGTTTCAATGCCGGTTCCTCGATGGAAGCGGGCGACGTGGCGGCGTTGGCTTTCATCAATACCATGCTGGCCACGGCGGCTGCGACCCTGTCGTGGGTGTTTGGCGAGTGGATCAGCAAGGGCAAGCCTTCCATGCTCGGTGGCGCTTCCGGTGCCGTTGCCGGTTTGGTGGCGATTACCCCGGCTGCCGGTTTTGTCGGCCCGATGGGCGGCCTGGTCATTGGCTTGCTGGCCGGTATCGTCTGCCTGTGGGGCGTGAATGGCCTGAAACGCCTGATCGGCGCTGACGATTCGCTCGACGTGTTCGGCGTGCATGGCGTGGGCGGCATCCTGGGTGCCTTGCTGACGGGTGTGTTTGCGGCGCCGCAACTGGGTGGCCAGGGCATCTTCGACTACGTCACCAACAAGATGTCGGCTGACCCGTATTCGATCAGCCATCAAGTGTGGGTGCAGGCACAAGCTGTCGGTACCACCATCATCTGGTCGGCCGTGGTCTCCGTCATCGCCTATAAACTGGTCGACATCGTCATCGGCCTGCGCGTACCGGAAGAAGAAGAGCGCGAAGGCCTCGATATCACGAGTCACGGCGAACAGGCTTATCATGGCTAAATAATAAGTTTCTGCTGCGCCAGCGCCACGGCGCGGTGTGCCAGCGTTGTTTTGCTTGGAAAGGCACCTCGTCGAGGTGCCTTTTTTTCGTTATGGGAATGGAAAAGGTCTTTAAAACAAGGCTTTTGCCCCGATTTAGGGTGCTTACACGGTAATATAGTCGGCAGTTCTGTGTGCTTTTTTGAATACTGCACATAATTTAAGGATGTAACTATGGTTCCCCATCTCGTCACGGCCCTGACCGGACCGCTGCTCGACCTCGAAAAAAAGATTCTGGCCGCGACGCCGGCCATTGAGCGCTGGTTCCGCATGGAGTGGCAGGAGCACACGCCGCCCTTTTATTGCTCGGTAGACTTGCGTAATGCCGGCTACAAGCTGGCGCCCGTCGATACCAATCTGTTCCCTGGCGGTTTCCATAACCTGGCCACGGAAATGCTGCCCTTGTCCGTGCAGGCTGCCATGGCCGCCATCGACAAGTATTGTCCAGACGCCCGCAACCTGCTGATGGTGCCGGAATTGCACAACACCACGCCGCAGTACCTGCAAAACGTGGCGCGGCTGATGCAGATTTTCCGCCAGACGGGTTTGCACGTGCGCCTCGGTTCCTGGTCGCCCGAGATTACCCAGCCCACGCCGTTAGCATTGCCGGATGGAAATATGCTTGTCATCGAGCCGCTCGTGCGCCTGAACAACGGCCGCCGCCTGGGCTTGAAGGATTTCGATCCATGCACGATTTTGCTGAATAACGACTTGTCGGACGGCATCCCCGATATCTTGCAAAATATTCATGAGCAAAGCCTGCTGCCGCCGCTGCATGCGGGCTGGGCCTTGCGCCGCAAGAGCAACCACTACACGGCCTACGATGAAGTGGTGAAAAAATTCGGCAAGATGATCGATGTCGATCCGTGGATGCTCAATCCTTTCCACGCCAAGTGCAGCGACGTCAATTTCCAGGAAGGCGAGGGCGAAGATGCGCTCGCTGCCAGCGTCGACGTGCTGCTGGCGAAGATCCGCAAGAAATACAAGGAATACGGCATCAAGGAAAAGCCGTTCGTCATCGTCAAGCCCGATGCGGGCACGTATGGCACGGGCATCATGACGGTGCGTGACGCCAGCGAAGTGCGCGATCTGTCGCGCAAGCAGCGCGACAAGATGTCCATCGTCAAGGATGGCAAGATAGTCACCGACGT
Organism: Janthinobacterium woesei; assembly: GCF_051380875.1. NCBI lineage: Bacteria > Pseudomonadati > Pseudomonadota > Betaproteobacteria > Burkholderiales > Oxalobacteraceae > Janthinobacterium > Janthinobacterium woesei. Next base: position 53,157 of record NZ_JBNYXW010000025.1, on the reverse strand, counting down.
CATCATCCAGGAAGGCGTGCCGACCTTTGAAAGCATCAAGGATGCCGTGGCCGAGCCGGTCGTCTACATGATCGACCGCTATGTGGTCGGTGGCTTTTACCGCGTACACGCGGAACGGGGCGTGGACCAGAACCTGAACGCGCCTGGCTCGCAGTACGTGCCGCTGGCATTTGCCCAGCAGCACGCCGTGCCGGACTTGAAGGCCAAGCCGGGCACGGCCGCGCCGAACCGCTTCTATGTGTATGGCGTGGTGGCGCGCCTGGCCTTGCTGGCCGCGTCGCTGGAAATGGAACGCACGGACCCGAATCCCGAAGTGTATTAATCCGCCGATGACGGCGCGCCGGGCGTGGTGAGCACTGCGCCTGGCGATCTCGGCTAGAATCAGGCATTACCCAGGCACCCGATTGGACCGTATCATGAAAATTGCATTCCTCGCCGATCCGTTGGCAGGCTTCAAGACTTATAAAGATTCCACCTTCGCCATGATGCGCGAGGCGGCCAGGCGCGGCCACGCCGTCTACGCCTTCGAGCAGAAGGACATGGCGCTGGAAGAGGGCATCGTCACGGCCCACATACAGCACATCGAGCTGACGGGCGACGAACACGACTGGTACAAGGTTGTTTCCCGCGAGGAAGTGCGGCTGTCGACCCTGGACGCCATCATCGAGCGCAAGGATCCGCCGTTCGACATGGAATACGTGTACGGCACCTATTTGCTGGAGCTGGCGGAAAAACAGGGCGCCTGCGTCTTCAACAAGCCGTCCGCCATCCGCGACAACAATGAAAAGCTGGCCATTGCCCAGTTTTCCGAATTCACCTCGCCGACCCTGGTGACGTCGAGCGAAGCGCGCCTGCGCGCCTTCCACGCCAAGCACCAGGACGTCATCTTCAAGCCGCTCGACGGCATGGGCGGCACGGGCATCTTCCGCGTCAAGGCCGACGGCCTGAACTTGGGCGCCATCATCGAGACTTTGAGCGAGAACGGCGCGCAAACCATCATGGCGCAGCGGTTTATCGCCGACATCGTCAAGGGCGACAAGCGTATTCTCGTCATCGGCGGCAAGCCGGTGCCGTTTTCGCTGGCGCGCATCCCGCAAGCGGGCGAAGTGCGCGGCAACCTGGCCGCCGGTGGCAAGGGCGTGGCGCAGCCATTGACGGCACGCGACCTGGAAATCGCCGAAAAGCTGGGTCCCATCCTGGCCGCGCGTGGCTTGATGCTGGTAGGATTGGATGTGATCGGCGACTATTTGACGGAAGTCAATGTCACCAGCCCGACTTGCTTCCAGGAAATCATGCAGCAGACCGGTTTTGATGTGGCCGCCATGTTTATCGACGCCGTCGAGCACGGCGTCGCCACAACGCAGCAGCGCCAAGCAACGATAACAAGGTGAAATGCATATGGTAGGGATTTTGCTCATGACACATGCACCGCTGGGACAGGCGTTCATCGCCGCTTGCGCGCATGTGTTTCGCGGGCCAACGGAACGTTTTGAAGCCATCGATGTCGTCGCCGACCAGGACTTGGCCGAAGTGCAAAAGCTGGCCGCGGATGCCATCTGCCGTCTCGACGACGGTGCCGGTGTGCTGGTCATTACCGACGTGAAGGGCGGTACGCCATCGAACTGCTGCAACAAGCTGGCCGATGCGGGCAGGGTGGAAGTCATCGCCGGCATCAGCCTGCCGATGCTGCTGCGCGCTATCACGTATCGCCGCGATACGCTTGACGTAGTAGTGGAGATGGCGCTGGCTGGCGCGCAAAGCGGCGCCGTGCGCGTCGACAACCGCATTCGCGTGGGCGAGTAAACAGTGTCATGGCCGCCGCCTTGCAGGTGGCGGGTTTTACAGGTCAAGATTGTCATCAGCGTAGTGCATTCAGGGATAGAGACCATACAAAAATGATTCAAAAAGAACTCGAAATCATCAACAAGCTGGGACTGCACGCACGCGCTTCCGCCAAATTTACCCAGTTGGCCGCCAAGTTCAAGAGCGACGTGTGGCTGACCCGCAACGCGCGCCGCATCAATGCCAAGTCCATCATGGGCGTCATGATGCTGGCCGCCGGCAAGGGCGCGAAAGTGACCCTGGAAGCCGAGGGTGATGATGAGCAGGCATGTGTCGATGCGCTCACCGCCCTGATTAACGACAGGTTTGGCGAAGGCGAGTAATGCCCGCCGAACGCAGCCGCAGCCGCATTCCGACAGGTCAACCCATGGCATCCTTCACGCTCCACGGCATCCCGGTTTCCCGCGGCATCGCCATTGGCCGCGCGCATCTGCTGGCGCCGGCCGCCCTTGACGTCAAACATTATCTGGTTGCCCAGGAACAGATCGAGGCCGAAGTACAGCGCCTGCAAAACGCCATCTCCACCGTCCACAAGGAACTGCAAACGCTGTGGAACGATCTGCCCAAGGATGCGCCCACGGAGCTGGGCGCCTTCATCGACGTGCACGCGCTGATCCTGTCGGACCCGATGATCGCCGAAGCGCCGCTCGACATCATCCGCAAGCGCCACTACAACGCCGAATGGGCGCTGTTGACGCAGATTGATGAATTATCGGCACAGTTCGATGAAATTGAAGATCCGTACTTGCGCGAGCGCAAGGCCGACATCCAGCAAGTGGCCGAACGCGTGCTGAAGGTCTTGCTGGGCACGGAGCAATTGCTGCCGGCAGCGGCGGCCGAAGACGAATTGATGGCGCAGATGATTGTCGTCGCCCATGACATTTCTCCGGCCGACATGCTGCAGTTCCGCGACCGCTCCTTTATCGGCTTCATCACCGACGTGGGCGGGCAGAACTCGCATACGGCCATCGTTGCGCGCAGCCTGGATATTCCGGCCGCCGTCGGCATGTCGCAGGCGTCGATGCTGATCGAGCAAGACGACTGGCTGATCATCGATGGCGACGCCGGTGTGGTGATCGCCAACCCCAGTGCCCTGGTGCTGGAACAATACCGCGAACGCCAGACGGCCATGCAGCGCGCGCGCAAAAAGCTGGGCAAGCTGAAAAAGACGCCGGCCGTGACCAAGTGCGGCACCGCCATCACCTTGCTGGCAAATATCGAGCTGCCAGAGGATTGCCCGTTTGCCCTGGAATCGGGCGCCAGCGGGGTGGGCCTGTTCCGCTCCGAATTCCTGTTCATGGGCCGCGGCCACAAGATTCCCACCGAGGACGAGCAATTCGAGGCCTACCGCAACACGGTGCAGTCGATGAAGGGGCGCGTCGTCACCATCCGCACGCTCGACATCGGCGCCGACAAGCCGCTCGATCAGTCGGACCATACGGCCTTGAATCCCGCGCTGGGCCTGCGCGCCATCCGCTATTGCCTGGCCGAGCCGCAATTGTTCCTGACGCAGTTGCGGGCCATCTTGCGCGCCTCCGCTTTTGGCAAGGTGCGCATCCTGATTCCCATGCTGGCGCACGCGTTCGAGATCGACCAGTCGCTGGCGATGATCGCGCAAGCCAAGGCCAGCCTGCGCGCCGAGGGCATCAAGTTCGACGACGAGGTCGAAGTGGGCGCCATGATCGAAATTCCCGCCGCCGCGCTGGCGCTGCCCATGTTCGTCAAGCGCATGGACTTCCTCTCCATCGGTACGAATGACTTGATCCAGTACACCCTGGCCATCGACAGGGTCGACTACGAAGTGGCGCATTTGTACAATCCGCTGCATCCGGCCGTGCTGCAACTGATCTCCATGACGATTGCCGCCGGGCACAAGGCGGGTATCGACGTGGCCGTTTGCGGCGAAATGGCAGGCGACGTGAAGCTCACGCGCTTGTTGCTGGGCATGGGCTTGCGCGAGTTTTCCATGCACCCGGCGCAACTGTTGGCGGTCAAGCAAGAGATCATCAACAGCGATCTGGGGCTGATTGCACCACAAATGCGCAAAATTATGCGTTCCATGGAGCCAAATGTGATCGCGGAAGCCGTACAACAGTTGCAGCTCATGTAAACTGTCACTTCATCAGCATCAGGGCACATCGCGCGCGGCAAGATGTTTCCTGGTATTAAAGTTGCAGAACCTATCATCGCGGTGCTGCATCGACCAAGGCCCGTGGGGCCACCCCCTTTTTATAAACCGACACACATGTCATCCATTGGAATCGTTTCGCCGCAAGCCATGTATTTTGCGCAACCCTTGCAGCTGCAAAGCGGAGCATCGCTGCAGGACTATATGTTGATGTATGAAACCTACGGCACGCTGAACGCCGACAAATCGAACGCGGTGCTGGTCTGCCACGCCCTGAACGCCTCGCACCACGTGGCCGGCGTGTATGCGGACGAGGCGAAAAGTACGGGCTGGTGGGACAATATGGTCGGTCCCGGCAAGCCGCTCGACACCAACAAATTCTTCGTCATCGGCGTCAACAACCTGGGCTCCTGCTTCGGTTCGACGGGGCCCATGCACACCAATCCCGCCACCGGCAAGCCGTATGGCGCCGCCTTCCCCGTCGTCACGGTGGAAGACTGGGTCAGCGCGCAGGCGCGCCTGGCCAATGAACTGGGCATCACCCAGTTCGCCGCCGTGATGGGCGGGTCCCTGGGCGGCATGCAGGCGCTGGCGTGGAGCATCATGTTCCCCGAGCGGCTGCGCCACTGCGTGGTGATCGCCTCGACGGCCAAGCTGTCGGCACAAAATATCGCCTTCAACGACGTGGCCCGCCAGGCCATCCTGTCCGACCCTGATTACCATGGCGGCGACTTCTATGCGCATGGCGTGGTGCCGAAGAATGGCTTGCGCGTGGCGCGCATGGTCGGGCATATCACTTATTTGTCGAATGACGACATGGCCGAAAAATTCGGCCGCAAGCTGCGCGACGCGGCGCAGACGGGCGACTACAAGTTCGGCTTCGGCATCGACTTCGAGATCGAATCGTATCTGCGCTACCAGGGCGACAAGTTCTCCGAATACTTCGACGCCAACACGTATCTGCTCATCACCAAGGCGCTCGACTATTTTGATCCGGCGCGCGCGCATGGCGGCGACCTGGCCAAGGCCTTGTCGGGTACGCAAGCCAAGTTCTTCGTGGCGTCGTTTTCCACGGACTGGCGCTTCTCGCCCGAGCGCAGCCGGGAAATCGTCGAGGCACTGGTGTGCAACCGCCGCCAGGTGACGTACGCCGAAATCGATGCGCCGCACGGCCACGACGCCTTTTTGCTGGAAGATGCGCGCTACATGAACATGGTGCGCGCCTACTATGGCCAGGTATGGAACGATATCGCCGCGGGCGTGCCCGCAGCCGCCGTACAGAACACCGCCGTCCGCCAGGGCGCGAAGGAGACCGCATGACTTTTGACGAATTGAGCGCGCTGCGCCCCGACCTGGCCTTCATCGCCCATTGGGTGCCGAACAACGCGCATGTACTGGACGTGGGTTGCGGCGAAGGCGTGATGCTGCAGTACCTGCAAAGCGATAAAGAGTGCAGCGGCTATGGCATCGAGATCGCCGACGACAAGGTATTGGCCAGTACTTTGCGCGGCGTCAATGTGATCCAGCAGGACATGGAAAAGGGCTTGGCTATCTTTGGCGACAACAGCTTCGACACGGTGCTTTGCCTGTCTTCCCTGCAGATGATGAAGCAGGTCGAGCCGCTGTTGCGCGACATCGTGCGCGTGGGCGCCGAGGCCATTGTCTCGTTCCCCAACTTCGCCTATTGGCCGCACCGCGTGGCGCTGCTGAAAGGGCGCATGCCCGTCTCGAAATCGCTGCCTTACCAGTGGTATGACACGCCCAACGTGCGCTGTGCAACCATCACTGACTTCCGTGAACTGGCCGAGGAATGCGGCCTGGAAGTGATTGAATGCGTGGCCCTGGCTGAAGGCAAGATGGTTTCCGTGCTGCCGAATCTGCGCGGCGACCTGGCCGTCTTCCGCCTGCGCAAAAAAGCGGTGCACTGATGACAAAAAGCCCGGCGCCAGGCTGGCGTTCCTACGTCAGCGGCCGCATGCTGGCCGTGCTGGTGCTGGGCTTCAGTTCCGGCCTGCCCCTGTTCATCTTGCTGTATCTACTGCAGGCATGGCTGGCCAAGTCGGGGCTGAACGTAAAGGCGCTGGGGCTGTTCGCCCTGGTGCAGTTCCCGTACATCTGGAAATTTTTGTGGGCGCCCCTGATGGACCGCTACAGCATCCTGGGCCTGGGGCGCCGGCGCGGCTGGATGGCCGCGACGCAGGTGGCGCTGTTTTTCTCCATCGGCGCCATGGGCATGCTCGACCCGCTCACGCAGATCGGCCTGATTGCGGCAGCTGCCGGTGGTGTGGCTTTTCTGTCGGCCAGCCAGGATATCGTCATCGACGCCTACCGGCGCGAAATCCTCAGCGATAACGAGCAGGGGCTGGGCGCCGCCGTCATCGTCAACGCCTATAAAGTGGCAGGCATGGTGCCGGGCGCGCTGTCGCTGATCCTGGCCGACCGCATGCCGTGGCAGAGCGTGTTTTGGATCACGGCCGCCTTCATGCTGCCGGGCTTTGTGTGCACCTTGCTGATCAAGGAGCCGAGCGTGTATGGCTCGCCGCCAAAGACCATGCGCGAAGCGATCATCTTGCCATTCCAGGAATTCATCGCACGCGATGGTTGGCGTAACGCAATGTGGATACTCGCCTTTGTACTACTCTACAAAATAGGCGACAGCATGGCGACGGCGCTGGCGACGAAGTTTTATCTCGACCTGGGATTTTCCATGACGCAGATCGGCCTGGCGGCCAATACCACGGGTTTCTGGGCCAGCCTGGCCGGTGGCATGGTGGGCGGCGTGTGGATGCTCAAGCTGGGCATCAACCGGGGCCTGTGGGTATTCGGTGCGCTGCAAGCGATCGCCATCCTGGGTTTTGCCTGGCTGGCGCAGGTAGGGCAAAATACCATGCTGCTCAGCGCCGTGATCGGTTTTGAAGCATTTGCCAGCCTGGGACTGGGTGCAGCCGCCTTTGTGGCCTTTTTGTCGCGCACCACGGATCCGCGCTACACGGCCACGCAATATGCCTTGTTTTCCAGCCTGAGTGCCGTGCCGCGTACGTTGATCAATGCCTCGGTGGGGTTCCTGGTCGCCGAGCTGGGCTGGTTTTCATTTTTCATCGTTTGCTTCTTCCTGGCCTTCCCGGCCATGCTGATGCTGCCTAAAATTGCTCCATGGAGGTCTGCCAATGGCACCAATATCCCTTAAGCGCTACGCCTTGCTGGCCAGCCTGTGCGCGGCCACCGCGCTGGCGCCCCTGTCCGCCCAATCGCAGCAGCAGGTCGTCCAGGATGGCATCAAGGTGCGTCCCTTGTCCGGCACGCGCATCTTTGCGGGCGGCGAGAATTTCAATGAAAAGTCCAGGTTGCAGTACGCGCAACTGGTGCGCGACGCGAAGGAAAAAAACGCGCTGGTGCCCGACAGCGATCCGCAGGTGAAACGCTTGCGCGCTATCGCCCAGCGCATCATTCCATACGCCTCGCGCTGGAACGATGCCGCCAGCAGCTGGCAGTGGCAAGTCAACCTGCTCAACTCGGACGAAGTGAACGCCTTCTGCATGCCGGGCGGGCAGATCGCCTTTTACAGCGGCATCCTGAATAAATTGAATCTGACCGACGATGAAGTCGCTGTCGTCATGGGCCATGAAATCTCGCATGCGCTGCGCGAACACTCGCAGGCGCAGGCGGGCAAGGGCAACCTGGCGGCCGTGGGCGCCAAACTGGCCGGCGCGGGCCTGTCGGCCTGGCTCGGCGTCGATCCGAGTATTACCAGCACCGCCACCAACATGGCGGCCCAGGGCGTGATGTTGAAGTTCTCGCGCGACGACGAACGCGAAGCGGACCTGATCGGCATGGACCTGGCCGCGCGCGCCGGTTTCGATCCGCGCGCCGGCGTGGTGCTGTGGCAGAAAATGGCCGCCGTGAGCAAGGGCGCGCCGCCGGAATTCCTCTCGACGCATCCATCGGGCAGCGACCGCATTTCGCAGATGAATAGCCACATGGCGCAAGTGCTGCCTTTGTTCGCACGCAGCAAGGGCGTCAGCGTGGACGCCTTGCCGCCGTACCGCAGCAACGCCATCGCGACGCGCTAGGATGTCCGTTCGCAGCAATCATCCTGTGGCTGTGGCTGTGCCTGTGGCGCCGCTGCCCATGCGTGACGGCGTCGCCCCCAGTTATTTGTGGCTGCCGGAAGGCCAGTGGCCGGACATGCTTGCTTTTCTGATTGCACGCTATCCGCAGATCAGCGCCGCGCAATGGCTGGACCGTATGGCACGCGGTGAAGTGGTCAATGGCGATGGCGCCGTGCTGGGCCCGGAAAGTGCGTACCGGCGCGGCATGCGCATTTTTTACTATCGCGAGCTGGAGCGCGAAACGCCAATTCCGTTCCAGGAAGAGATCCTGTTCCAGGACGAGCATTTGGTGGTGGTCGACAAGCCGCATTTCCTGCCCATGACGCCGGGCGGGCGTTTCGTGCAGGAGACCTTGCTGACGCGACTGAAGAAAAAGCTCGATTGCACCGCCCTGACGCCGATACACCGCCTCGACCGCGAAACGGCTGGCGTGGTGCTTTTTTCGCGCCAGTTGTCCAGCCGTGGCGCCTATCAGTCGCTGTTCCAGCGCCGCGAAGTGCGCAAGACTTATGAAGCGCTGGCGCCGCGCCTGGAAGGTCGCGATTTCCCTTTTACCTACCGCAGCCGCATGGTGGAGGGTGAACTGTTTTTCCTCATGCGCGAGGAAGCGGGCGAGCCGAATTCGGAAACCGTCATCGACGTCATCGAGCAGCGCGGGGACTTGAATTTATACCGTTTGCATCCCCACACAGGACGCAAGCACCAGCTGCGCGTGCACCTGGCTGCCCTGGGCATCCCCATCGTCAATGATGCGTTTTATCCGGTCATCTTGCCGTGCAAGGAAGACGACATGTCGCAGCCTTTGCTGTTGCTGGCGCGCGCGATCGATTTCACGGACCCTCTGACGGGAGAGCTGCGCCACTTCGAGAGCCGGCGCAGCCTGTAATGGAGCTCAGTTCTTGGGCGTGTAATCGATGATCAACGGCGCGTGGTCGGAGAAACGCTCGTCCTTGTAGACGCTGACCGTATGCGCCTGGCCCGCGATGCCGGGCGTGGCGACGTGGTAGTCGATGCGCCAGCCCACGTTCTTCGCATAGGCCTGGCCCCGGTTGCTCCACCAGGTGTACTGGTCTTCACGCTGGTCCAGGCCGCGGTGCACGTCGACGTAGCCTAGTTCATCGAAGACGCGCGTCAGCCACGCCCGTTCTTCGGGCAGGAAGCCGGAGTTCTTCTTGTTGCCCTTCCAGTTTTTCAGGTCGATCTCGTGGTGGGCGATATTCCAGTCGCCGCAGATGACCACTTCGCGCCCCAGCGCCTTCAATGCCAGCAGGTGCGGCAGGAACACGTCCATGAAGCGGAACTTGGCTTCCTGGCGCTCCGGACCGGATGAGCCGGACGGGCAGTACACGGAAATGATGGACAGGTTGCCAAAATCGCAGCGCACATAGCGGCCTTCGGCATCGAATTCAGGGCAGCCGAAGCCGACATGCACGGCGTCCGGTTCTGCCTTGCTGTATACGCCCGTGCCGGAGTAGCCCTTTTTCTCGGCGTAGTGGAAATGGCCATGATAGCCATGCGGATTGAGGAATTCCGGCGTCATGTCGGGCAACTGCGCCTTCAACTCCTGCACGCAGATGAAATCGGCGGTCTGCGCGCCCATCCAGTTGAAAAAGCCTTTTTTGGCGGCGGAACGGATGCCGTTCAGGTTGGCGGAGATAATTTTTGGCATAGGTTGAGAGTGAAAAGGGCGCTGGGCGGGGCCGGCGGGCGCGGCATGGCGATTGTCTCGCCGGTGCGCGCGGATTAAAATACAGGCACTTTTAAAAAATGAGGCTAATGTGAATAATTTACGCCAGCAGTTTATCGCGTTTTCAGTATCCAAGGGAGTCTTGCGGTTCGGCGAGTTCACCACCAAGGCCGGCCGCCAGTCGCCATACTTCTTCAACGCAGGCCTGTTCCATGACGGTGCCACCCTGGCCGAGCTGGCGCAGTTCTACGCGCAGACCCTGCTCGACTCGGGCGTGGAGTTCGACATGCTGTTCGGCCCCGCCTACAAGGGCATCACCCTGGCCTCGGCCACCGCCGTGGCGCTGGCCGGCAAGGGCCGCAACACCTCGTTCGCCTTCAACCGCAAGGAAGCCAAGGACCACGGCGAAGGCGGCACCATCGTCGGCGCCAAGCTGCATGGCAAGGTTGTCATTATTGACGATGTGATCTCGGCCGGTACTTCGGTGCGCGAATCGGTGGACATGATCCGCGCCGCCGGCGCCGAACCATGCGCCGTGCTGATCGCCCTGGACCGCATGGAGCGTTCGGGCCCGGACGGCCAGCTGTCGCCAAGTTCGGCGGTACAGGAAGTGTCGAAACAGTATGGCATTCCCGTCATCTCGATCGGTAACCTGGACGACTTGTTCGGCTATCTGAATGGCGCGGGTGCCGATCCGGAACTGCTGCAGCACAAGGCAGCCGTCTCCGCGTACCGCGCACGGTATGGTATTTAAGTAGCCTTCCCCAGCAACGGCGCGCTTGCTGATGTCGGGCATGTTCGCCTTGCTGGACTTTTTTTCAGGACGTTTTCATCACGCCAGCCATGGCTTGAGCGCCGAATGCAGTCCCAAGGCGAACAGGCCGATGAAGAAGCATTTCCTGAACAGCTCTTGCGAGATGCGCCCGCGCAGCCACTGGCCGGCCAGCATGCCGGCCAGTGCCGGCAGCAGCGCATACGCGGAAGCGCCAGCCGCACCCAGGCTGAAATCGCCGTGCAGCGCCAGGCTGGCAGCCAGCGCGATGGTCGATGCCGTGAAGGCCAACCCCAGCGCCTGTACCAATGCATCGCGCGCCAGCCCAAGCCCTTGCAGGTAGGGCACGGCCGGCATCACGAATACGCCCGTGGCGGCCGTCACCAGCCCCGTCGCGGCGCCCACCACGGGTGCCAGCCAGGCTTCGTGCCTGGCTGGCACCCGCAACTGCAACGAGAATAGTCCGGCCAGCGCATACAGCATCAGCGCTGCGCCCAGCGCGACGACGGCCCAAACGCCACCGTCCTTCGGCAGCAGGGCGCCGCCCGTCAAGGTGCCGGCCACGACGGCAGCCAGCATGGGCCACAAACGCCGCAGCAGGGCGCGCAGGCCGGGGCCGGCCGCCAGCTGCCACAGATTCGTCACCATCGACGGCACGATCAGCAGCGCGGCTGCCTGCACAGGCGCCATGACGAGGCTGAGCGTGGCCATGGCGACCGTCGGCAAGCCCAGTCCGACTACGCCCTTGACGAAGCCAGCGATGATGAAGCTGGCGCCAACTGCCAGCAGGAATGCGATGTCCATTTTTTGCACTTGTGAATGAATTTGCATGAATTCTGCGCGTTGCGCACGATTTCGCCAAGGTGGATTATCTTGAGTCAGCCTAAGTTAAATGCGAAGGCTGGTAAGATGGCGCAAAGGAGGGGCCATGCGCTTTGATCTGGTCGACTTGCAGCTGTTTGTCAACGTGGTGGAGGCGGGCAGCTTGACGGCGGGCGCCGCGCGCAGCCACCTGGCGCTGGCGTCGAGCAGCGCGCGCGTGCGCGGCATGGAAGAGATGCTGGGCATGCCTTTGCTGCTGCGCGGCCGGCGCGGCGTGGAGCCGACGCCGGTGGGCCAGACCCTGCTGCATCACGCGCGCCTCGTTTTGCTGCAAATGGAGAAAATGCGCGCTGAGCTGGGCGAATTTGCGCACGGCTTGAAAGGGCAGTTGCGTTTGCTGTGCAATACGGCGGCACTCAGCGAATTCCTGCCCGAGGCGCTGGGCGCTTTCCTTGACAGCCATCCAAACCTGACCATCGACCTGGAAGAGCGTCTCAGTTACGATATCGTCAAGGCTGTCTCGGAAGGGCTGGCCGACATGGGCATCGTCTCCGATTCGGTAGACATGCGCGGCTTGCAGACGTTCTTGTTCCGCCCCGACCGCCTGGTGGTGATCGCCGCAGCGGACGGCGTGCACCACCGCGCCATCGGCCAGGGTGGTGTCGTCGATTTTGCCAGCGTGCTCGATCACGATTTCATCGGCCTGGCCGACGACAGCGCGCTGCAGCAGTACCTGGGCCTGCATGCGGCGCGTCTGGGGCGCCCGTTGAAGGTGCGCGTGCGCCTGCGCAGCTTCGACGCCGTATGCCGCATGGTGGCCAGCGGCGTGGGCATCAGCGTGGTGCCGCTGGCGGCGGCAAGCCGCTGCCAGCAGACGATGGCGCTGCGCTGCATGGAGTTATCCGATCCCTGGTCGGTACGCAATCTGACCATCTGCGTGCGCCAGTTCAGTGAATTACCCCTGTACGCGCGCCAGTTGATCGATCACCTGAAGGCGTGACAGGATATGACAGGAGCAGTGATGCGTTTTTCAGAAGACAAGATGGCCAGCCTGCGGTGCAGCGACCAGGTCGAGCGGCCCATCCACATCTGGCAGCCGCCACAGCCACAACTGCCACGCGCCGTGATCCTGGCGATCCACGGCGGCATGGCGCATGCGGGCGACTACGTCACGCCGGCGCTGTACTTCCGCCAGCACGGCATCGCCACCGTCAGCTTCGACATGCTGGGCCACGATGGCAAGCGCCGGGTCGACATTGCCTCGTTTGCCGCCTTCCTCGACGACGAGGAACTGTTCCTTGCCTGGGTCAAGGCGACATATCCGGGCTTGCCGATTTTTGTCATGGGCCACTCCATGGGCGCCCTGATCGCGACGCACCTGGGACTGCAGCGTTTTACGGGCGACCCGGCGATCAAGGGTTTTATCATTTCATCACCGTATTATGTGAATGCGATTCCCGTGCCGAAGGTGCTGCAAATGCTGTCGGGCTGGCTGGCAAAGCGCTTCCCGACGATGAAAGTGCCCTTGGGCAACCTAACCATGCTGCTGACGCACGATCAGACCATCACTGCGCGCCATTTCCAGGACGAGCGCGACGGCATCCGCGCCAGCGAGGCGACGGTACGCTTTGCCCACGCTTTGATGTCGGCGCAAAAAGAACTGGCTGGCGGCTTGTCTGCCTGGGGCTTTCCCCTGTTTGCCGTGGTGGCGGGCGACGATAAGCTGGCCAACAGCGGCGCCACGGAAAGCATGCTGCGCAGCGTGCCCGATGGACTGCTCGATTACCATTTTTATCCGGCCAATTACCACGAGAATTTCAATGAGATCAACCGCGACGAGATCTTTGCCGCCATCCTGGCCTGGATGAACAAGCTGCTTGCGCCATCGGCGACTTGATCCGGTCCATATCGTTATAATTGGCTTAACTACTTTCACAGTCGGCGCATGCCGGCCCGAGCCCCGCGGCACAGGGGATGCACAAGGAAACAAACATGCGCTTGCTGATCGCCCTGATACTCCCATGGCTGACCTTTTTCACGATCGGCCGTCCTATCGCCGGCATCATTTGCCTGCTACTGCAAATTACCCTGATCGGCTGGCTGCCGGCCACGATTTGGGCCGTGTATGCCCTGAGCCAGTACAAGACGGACCAGAAGATCGCCGAGGCCATGCGCCGGCGTTGATGATTCTCTAAGGACTGCCTAAGCTGCACTTCCTATCTTGATACAAGCGAGTTGATGGAGACTGAAATGGCACATGACAGACGCGGTATCCTGGGCCTGGCAACAGCAGTGCTGGCGGCCGGACTATTCTTGGCAGGCGCTGTTCAAGCTCAAGCCCAGGCCGAGAATGCATTGCCGCCCGTGCAAAAGAGCGGGGCGGTGCAATACCTGAGCGGCGGCATTGGCCTGGACGAATCGACGGCCATCAAGAGCGCCAGCCGGCATTGGCCATTGAGCCTGGTGTTTTCCGTGCAGGCGGCGGGCAAGGCGGAATTTGCCTCCGACGTGAAGCTGGAAATACGCGATGCCAAGGGGGTGCTGGTGCTGGAAACGACGGCCAGCGGGCCATTCCTGCTGGCCAGGCTGGCGCCGGGTAGCTACAGCCTGCGCGCCACGCTGGCGGGCAAGACTTTGGCGCGCAAGGTGCAGGTCAAGGCGGGCAGCTCAAGGCAAGTGGAACTGGTCTGGCCGGCAGGAACGAATCAGGGTCAACCCTGATGTTTGGCACCGCGTGGCGATTTGCGCGTGGCCATCGACAAGCTGCTGGCGGTGGACGCCATCATTTTTCTCGTCAGCGCCTTGGTGCTGGCCTTCGTGATCACCTGAGCTCGATCAACCGACCTTGAGCACGCGGCCTTCGGCTGCGCTTTGCAGCGCCAGTTCGATCAAACGTATCGTCGCCGCCGCATCTTCTGCCGCCACCGGTGCCGCTGCGCCGTGGCCGATGGCGTCGGCCATGCCCTGGTAAAAGTCCTGGTAGCGGCCGGGCTGCATTTCCAGGTGCTGGAACTGGCCGTCGGGCTGCGCCCCCAGGTGCAGCGCACCGCGCACGGGATCGACGCCCCAGCCAGGCTGGCCTGGCTTGCCGCCCGCCTTCAAGGCATCTTCCTGCGGATCGAGTCCGAATTTGACAAAACTGCCTTTGTCTCCATGCACGGCGAAGCGCGCCGTCGGCGCCTTCACCAGGCAGCCCGCCTGCAATACCACGCGCAGCCTGTCGTAATACAGCACAAGGTGGACATAATCGACAGCCTGCGCGCCATCGCGCTGCAGGCCGATGTCCGCATACAATTTTTCCGGCTGGCCGAACAGTTGCAAGGCCTGGTCCAGCATGTGCGGGCCCAGGTCGTACAGCAAGCCGCCGCCCGGTGCGCTGGACTCCCGCCAGCGCTGGCGGATCTCGGGGCGGAAACGGTCGAAGTGCGATTCAAAGCTGGCGATGCGGCCCAGAGTCCCTTGCGCCAGCAGCGCCTTGAGGGTCAGGAAATCGCCATCCCAGCGCCGGTTGTGGTACACGCTGAGCACCAGATTGCGCTCTTTGGCCACAGTGATCAGGGTCTGCGCCTGGTCGCTGGAAATGGTAAATGGCTTGTCCACTACCACATGCTTGCCCGCTTGCAGGGCTGCCAGCGCCAGGCTGAAATGGGCTTCGTTGGGCGCGGCGATGACCACCAGCTCGATCGATGCGTCGGCAAACAGCTGCGCCGGTTCTGCATACACGGTCGCTTGCGGCCAATCCTTGTGCACGAGTTCTGGCTTGCTGGAGGCGACGGCAGCCAGTTCCAGGGCATCGATAGTGGACAGTACGGGAGCATGGAAGGTGGAGCCGGCAAAGCCGTAGCCAACCAGGCCGGTTTTGATTTTTTTCATGGCTTGTTCACGGGGGCGTGGAAGAATCCATGATCATACCCGCAAGCGGGCGGCGGCACCGCTGCTGCAATGCCGCCACTTTTACATTAGTCCAGGCTCCAGACGTATTGCAGCCTCACGCTGGCGCTGACGGGCTTGCCTGCGGCCAGCGCCGGCTTGAACGTGCACTTGGCCATGCCACTACGTGCCGCCTCATCGAGGGCAGGGTGGCCGCTGCTCTTGATAACGCTTGACCCCTGGACCTTGCCCGTGGCATCGACATCGTAGGACAAGATGACGGTGCCGGTTTCCTTCGCCTGCAGCGACGCGCTTGGATAGTGCGGCTTGCTGCAGACACCAAAGTCGATGATGGCGTTGCGCTCCAGCACTGGCGCGCTGTCGGCGGCGACGGCTTGGCCGTAGATGCCCAGGCAGGCGCCAGCCAGTGCCAGCAGCGGCACGGCCGCCTTCCAGTTCAGGGTTTGTGGTGCGGGGCGCAGCAATCGTTTGATACGTGACATAAGGTCTCCTCCGTTGGCCGCCTGGGCCAGGTGGTGGGTTGAGAACTGGAGACGTTCCAGTTCCGAGAGTGCAAGAGCCAGACGCCGCGGTTCGCCCAGTTGTCTTGCTGCGAAATCATCTGCAATGTGTTCGCGTTCGAGGCGCACGCCGCGTGAGATCCACCAGACGGCCGGGTGAAAGAACAGCAGCGCCTCGATGGCGTTTTGCAGCAGGTTGAGCAGATAGTCGTGGCGCCGGATGTGCGCCAGTTCGTGCGCCAGCAGCGCGTCGAGCAGATGGGGTGGCATGCCGCTGATCAGCGCTGCGGGCACCAGTACCATGGGGCGCCAGATGCCGGCCGTGAACGGACTGGCAATGCCGCCGAGCACGCGCAGGCGCACGGGCCGCGTCACGCCGGCGTCTTGCGCCAGGCCTGACAAGCGTGCCTGCCACGGCGCATGCATGGCGGCTGTGTTCCTGCTGCTGCGTTCTATCCACAGCATGCCCAGCGCCATGCGCAGGGCCAGCATGGCGGCGCACAGCGCCCAGACGCCGACGACGGCGCGCAGGGCCAGGTCAAGGTTGGGCAAGTCAACTGGCGCCAGCAGTGCGGCTGGCAGCAAGGGGCTGGAGAACATGGCGCCGGTGGCATCGCCGCCTGCCAGGCGCAGATACAAGCCCGCCGCCGGCCACGCCAGGCAGGCCAGAAGGGCGCCGCAACCGACGGCGTAGCGCGCTTCTGGCCGCGCATTGCGCAGGGCTGCCCACGCCAGCGCCGTGGCGCAGCCGATCAGCAGGCCTTGCCACAGGAAGTGCAGCAGGGTCCAGCCCAGGGCCTGCACGAAGCTGCTCATGATTGATCGTCCTTGAGCATTTTTTCAATCTCTTCGCGTTCGGCGCGCGACACGCCCGTGCGCAGGGCAGCCAGCACCAGCGCCTTGGCCGAGCCGGCAAAGGCTTTTTGCATCAATTCTTTCAGCAGATTCGTCTGCAGGCTGTCCTGTGCCTGGGCCGGCGCATACACGTGCGAGCGCTGGCTTTCATCGCGGATCAGCAAGCCCTTGGTGTGCATGATCTGCATCAGGCGCAGCACGGTGCCATAGGTAATGGCCGGCTTGGCCAGCGCCATCGCCTCGTGCACCTGCTTGGCCGTGGCGGCACCGAGTGGCCACAGTGATTGCAGCAGATCGAGTTCGGCTGCCGTCGGTTTCGGGATGTCTGGAGTCTTGAGCACGCTGTTTTCCTCTTGCCTGAAATTCAATATGGCTAGCGTAAACGTTGTAGACAAAAATGTATACTTTAATTTCAGTGTCACATAAGCGCCTTTAAAGAATGGGAAAAAACCTAGACAAGCTTGTTTATGAATGACACGTATAGACGAAAAAAAAGACGCCGCAGCGTCTTTTCCTGTTCCAGCCGGCGCTTATCCGGCCAGCTTGGCTTTCAGCAGCTCCGTCAGCTGGGCCGGGTTGGCCTTGCCTTTGGAGGCTTTCATGGCCTGGCCGATCAGCGCATTGATGGCCGCTTCCTTGCCGGCGCGGTACTGCTCCACCGACTTGGCGTTCGCCGCCAGCACTTCATCGACGATCGCTTCCAGGGCGCCCGAGTCGGAAATTTGCTTCAGACCCTTGGCGTCGATGATGGTGTCGACCAGATTCTCGTCGCTCGCCTTGGCTTCCCACATGCCGGCGAAGACTTCCTTTGCCGCCTTGTTCGAAATCGTGCCGTCGGCGATGCGTTTCAACATCGCGGCCAGCTGCGCGGCGGAGACGGGCGCTTCATCCAGGTCCACGCCTTCGCGGTTCAGGGTCGACGCCACGTCGCCCATCAGCCAGTTAGCGGCGGCCTTGGCGTTGTCCTTGCCTGCCTTGTCCACCACGGCGACGAAATAGGTGGCCATCGATTTCGATTGCGTCAGCACCAGCGCATCGTATTCCGGCAGCGCGTATTCGCTGATGAAACGCGCGCGCATGGCCACTGGCAGTTCTGGCATCGAGGCCTTGACCGAATCGATCCACGCTTGCGAAATGGCCAGCGGCGGCAGGTCCGGATCCGGGAAGTAGCGGTAATCCTGGGCGTCTTCCTTGCTGCGCATTTCGCGCGTTTCCTTGCGGTCCGGATCGTACAAACGCGTAGCCTGCACGACCTTGCCGCCGTCTTCGATCAGTTCGATCTGACGGCGCACTTCGACGTGCACGGCTTCCTCGATGAAACGGAACGAATTCAGGTTCTTGATTTCGCAGCGGGTGCCAAATTCTTTCTGGCCGACGGGGCGCACCGAAACGTTGACGTCGCAGCGGAACGAGCCTTCCTGCATGTTGCCATCGCAAACGCCCAGCCACATGACCAGCGAGTGCAGTGCCTTGGCGTAGGCCACGGCTTCGGCGGCGCTGCGGATTTCCGGTTCCGAGACGATTTCCAGCAGCGGCGTGCCGGCGCGGTTCAAGTCGATGCCGCTCATGCCGGCGTAGTCTTCGTGCAAGGACTTGCCCGCGTCTTCTTCCAGGTGGGCGCGCGTCAGGTTGACCGTTTTGGTGACGAATTGGCCATCCTTTTCATAGCCGAAGGTCAGCGCGCCGCCGATGACGACAGGGTCTTCGAACTGGCTGATCTGGTAGCCCTTTGGCGAATCCGGGTAAAAATAGTTCTTGCGCGCGAAGACCGATTGCGGCGCGACGGTGGCGCCCACGGCCAGGCCGAAGCGGATAGCGCGCTCGACGGCTTGCTTGTTCATCACCGGCAGCACGCCTGGCAGGGCCAGGTCGACGGGGCTGGCCTGCGTGTTGGCTTCGGCGCCGTACTTGATCGGCGAACCGCTGAAAATTTTGGATTCGGTCGTGAGCTGCACGTGGTTCTCAAGACCGATGACGACTTCCCATTGCATAGTGTTCTCGCTTATTTTTGGTGGCGCCGCCTTGGCGGCGCAAATATATTCTTTAGATGCCAGCAGTTGCGTCGCCTGGGCTGCGCGTATGCCAGTGCGTCACTTGCTGGAACTGGTGGGCCACGTTCAGCAGCCTGGCTTCGTCGAAGTAATTGCCGATGATTTGCAGGCCGACCGGGCGCCTGGCGTTTTTCTCGCCTTCGCCGAAGCCACATGGGATCGACATGCCGGGCAGGCCGGCCAGGCTGGTCGACAGGGTGTAGATGTCGGCCAGGTAGTTCGCTACCGGGTCGTCCGTCTTGTCGCCCAGATCCCAGGCCACGGTCGGCGCGACCGGTCCTATGATGACGTCGCAGACGGCGTCCGGGCCATTCAGCACGGCTTCGAAATCTTGCGCGATCAGGCGGCGGATCTTTTGCGCCTTCAGGTAGTAGGCGTCGTAGTAGCCATGGCACAGTACATAGGTGCCGACCATGATGCGGCGCTGCACCTCAGGGCCAAAGCCTTCTGCGCGCGACTTCTTGTACATGTCCTGCAAATCCTTGTATTCGGCCGCGCGGTGGCCGTAGCGTACGCCGTCGTAGCGCGACAGGTTCGACGATGCTTCGGCCGGCGCGATCATGTAGTAGGCAGGAATCGACAGGGCGGTGTTTGGCAGCGAGATGTCGACCAGGGTGGCACCCAGCTTTTCATACTGCGCCAGCGCGCCGCGCACGGCCGCTTCCACGTCCTTGGCCAGGCCCTCGCCGAAGTATTCGCGCGGCACGCCGATGCGCAATCCTGTCAGGGCTTGATCGAGACTGCGCGAAAAATCTTCCGCTACGCCGCCTTGTTCAGGTGTCAGGCTGGTCGAATCGCGTTCGTCGAAGCCGGCCATGGCGGTGAGCAGCAGGGCGCAGTCTTCGGCCGAGCGTGCCATCGGGCCACCCTGGTCCAGCGACGAGGCAAAGGCGATCATGCCGAAGCGCGATACGCGGCCGTAAGTTGGCTTGATGCCGGTGATGCCGCAGAAGGCGGCCGGCTGGCGAATCGAGCCGCCCGTGTCGGTGCCGGTGGCCGCTGGCGTCAGGCCGGCAGCCACGGCGGCGGCCGAGCCGCCCGACGAGCCGCCCGGTACGGCCGTTTTATCCCACGGATTTTGCACGGCGCCAAAGGCCGAGTTCTCGTTGCCGGAACCCATGGCGAATTCATCGCAATTGACCTTGCCCAGGGTGACCATGCCGGCTGCCTGGAATTTTTCCACCACGGTGGCGTCAAACGGGCTGGTATAGTTGGCCAGCATTTTCGAGCCGGCCGTGGTGCGCCAGCCTTTCGTCACGAACAGGTCTTTGTGGGCGATCGGCACGCCCGTCAATGGCGTGGCCGTGCCGGCGGCGATGCGCGCGTCCGCTTCAGCTGCTTGCGCCAGGGTCAGGGCACGGTCGACGTGCAGGAAAGCGTTCGAGTTGTCCGCTTCGATGCGGTCGAGGAAATGCGTCGCCAGTGCAACGGCGGAAATTTCCTTGTTCTGCAAAAGCGTGGACAGCTGTTTGATGGATTTTGTATGCATGGCGTTTCTATTTTGATATTCGACGGGAGGGCAAAAGCACGGTGCAGCGCTTACTCGATCACTTTCGGGACCAAATACAGGCCATCCTGCACTTTTGGCGCCACGGCCTGGTAGTCGTCGCGGCGATTCGTCTCGGTGGCGACATCTTCGCGCAGGCGCAGGGCGATATTGTCCATGTGGGCGGCCAGCGGGTGGCTCAAAGGGGCCACGCCGTCGGTATTGACGGCTTGCATTTGCTCGGCCAGTGCAAAAATCTTGTTCAATTGATCCAGCGACGTGACGGCCTGGTCGTCGGCCATTTCAAGTTGTGCCAGGTGGGCGATACGTTTTACGTCGGATAGTGTCAGGGACATGGCGAATGGCGCGGAGTGCCGCGCATTAGTATTAAGTTGGCGTTTTGATAAAACGCGGGTATTTACTGCTCTTTTGCTCACAAAAACCGAGGAATGCCGCGTAACTCGCGGCTGCCAGAGTCGCACTTTTCCATGGTTTTTGGGCAAATCGCATTCAAATTATAAGGTAGAATGGCGGGTTAATGCGTTGCCGGCGCTGATGGACTGCTGCCGCAGCATAGAAAAGATTGCGCAAGCGCCAAGCGAAACCCGGAAAAATCGCCTCCATGGATTTTCAGGGTGCCTGAAAGCGCCCGCTTTGAAACTCCCCATAAACAGCTTTTGCGCAGCTCGATGCGCTACAGGACACTCATGTTTGGTTTTTTACGCAGGTATATCTCCACCGATCTGGCCATTGACTTGGGCACGGCCAATACCCTTATTTATGTACGCGGCCTCGGTATCGTCCTGGACGAGCCGTCCGTCGTAGCGATCCGCCAGGAAGGCGGTCCGAATGGCAAAAAGACCATTCAAGCAGTCGGCAAGGAAGCCAAGCAGATGCTGGGCAAGGTGCCGGGCAATATCGAAGCGATTCGTCCGATGAAAGATGGCGTGATCGCCGACTTTACCGTGACCGAGCAGATGCTCAAGCAATTCATCCGCATGGTGCACGACTCGAAATTCTTCCGTCCATCGCCGCGCATCATCATTTGCGTGCCTTGCGGCTCGACCCAGGTCGAGCGCCGCGCGATCCGCGAATCGGCCCTGGGCGCTGGCGCCTCGCAGGTGTACCTGATCGAAGAGCCAATGGCTGCGGCCATCGGCGCGGGCCTGCCCGTGTCCGAGGCGACCGGCTCGATGGTGGTCGATATCGGCGGCGGCACCACCGAAGTGGGCATCATCTCGCTGGGCGGCATGGTCTACAAGGGTTCCGTGCGCGTCGGTGGTGACAAGTTCGATGAAGCCATCGTCAACTACATCCGCCGCAACTACGGCATGCTGATCGGCGAACAGACGGCCGAAGCCATCAAGAAGGCCATCGGTTCGGCTTTCCCCGGTTCGGAAGTGAAGGAAATGGAAGTCAAGGGCCGCAACCTGTCCGAGGGCATCCCGCGTTCGTTCACCATTTCCAGCAACGAGATCCTCGAAGCGCTGACCGACCCGCTGAACAACATCGTCTCGGCCGTAAAAAACGCGCTGGAACAGACCCCGCCGGAACTGGGCGCCGACATCGCCGAAAAAGGCATGATGCTGACGGGCGGCGGCGCACTGCTGCGCGACCTGGACCGCCTGCTGATGGAGGAAACCGGCCTGCCGGTGCTGGTGGCCGAGGACCCGCTCACCTGCGTGGTGCGCGGTTCCGGGATGGCACTGGAACGTATGGACAAGCTCGGCTCGATGTTCTCCTACGAATAATCTCACAGAAGGGCCGGAAACCATTTTCCGGCCTTTTTTTGGTTTTGGCACCGGCGTTTGCCCGGGGTTCGCACGTTGGCGCACTGCGCCTGATTATTGGATGTCATGGAATACAGTCCTCCGCCACTTTTCAAACAAGGCGCCTCTGCCCGCGTCAAGATGATGGTGTTCGCCGGCATTTCTATCGCCCTGTTGCTGGTCGATTCGCGCATGCACGCGCTGACGGCCGTGCGCCAGGTGGTTGGCACCGTGCTGTATCCGGTGCAGATGGCGGCCCTGATGCCGCGCGATGTGGCGCTCGGCGTCGGCAATTACTTTTCGTCGCTGTCCGTGCTGGAAAAACAGGTGCGCGACCTGAAACACGAGCAGATCGCCTCGGCGCAGATCCTGCAGCAGGCGCAGCTCAACATCGTTGAAAATAACCATTTGCGCAAATTGATGGAGGCGCGCGAGCGCGTACCCGTCAAGACCATGATGGCCGAAGTCCTGTATGACACGCGCGATTCGGCCACGCGCAAGATCGTGCTCGACCGGGGCATCCAGAACGGCGTTGAACTGGGCCGTCCCGTGATCGACAATCTGGGCGTGGTGGGGCAAGTCACGCGCGTGTTCCCTTTTACCTCCGAAGTGACCCTGCTGACCGATGAAGAGCAGGCCATTCCCGTGCAGCTGCTGCGCAATGGCGTGCGCAGCGTGGCCATCGGCCGCGGCAAGTCCGGCACCATGGAATTGCGCTTCACGGCGCCCAGCGCCGACATCCAGATTGGCGACATCGTCATTACCTCGGGCCTCGATGGCCTGTATCCGGCCGGCCTGGCCGTGGCGCGCGTGACCCTGGTCGAACGCAATGCGCACGGTCCGTTTGGCCGCGTCGTGTGCCAGCCGCTGGCCGGCATCGAGCGCAACACCCAGTTGCTTATTTTGATGACGTCGCCCGACATGGCGCCGCGTCCGCCGGCCGAAGATATCAAGACGGGCCGCAAGATCGCCGGCAAGATGGCGCCGATCAAGGACCCGGCGGCCGCTGCGGTGGCACCGCAGGCCACCGCGCCAGTTGTCAACGCGTCCACTGCGCCGGCAGCGAAACCGCCAGCAAGTCCCGTGCCGAAGCCGGCAGCGGCACCAGTACCGGCACCGGCAGCCGTGCCACCGAAGGAGGCGACACGATGAACCGCCCGCATTACATCCTGCTGCCAGTCAGCCCCCTGTTCATCGGGTTTTCCCTGCTGTGCGCTTTTCTGCTGAACCTGCTGCCATGGGGGCATTTCGTCGGCGTGCCCGATTTCGTCGCGCTGGTGCTGGTCTTCTGGGGCATCCACCAGCCGCGCAAGGTGGGTATCGGCATGGCGTTTTTCATGGGCCTGATGATGGATGTGCATGACGCGACGCTGCTGGGCGAGAACGCGCTGGCCTACACCTTGTTGTCCTACTTTGCCATCATGATGCACCGCCGCGTGCTGTGGTTCCCCGTCATGACGCAGGCGCTGCACGTGCTGCCGCTGCTGTTGCTGATCCAGGCGCTGCAGCTGTTGACGCGATTGATCGTCTCTGGCCGCTTCCCGGGCTGGCTCAATTTCATCGAGAGCTTTGTCGCCGTCGCCCTGTGGCCCATGGTCACCTGGATCTTGCTGGCACCGCAGCGCCGTGCCGTGGACCGCGACCACAATCGCCCGATTTAACGAGCGCCTGCAATGACTGAACTTAAAAATAACGAGCGCGAACTGCATTTTTTCCGGATGCGCCTGAGCGTCCTGGGCGCGCTCGTCTTTGTCTGTTTTTCGCTGCTGCTGGCACGCTTCATCTGGCTGCAGGTGATCAAGCACGAGGACTATGCAACCAAGGCCGAAGACAACCGCATCGCCGTGGTGCCCATCGTGCCCACGCGCGGCCTGATCCTCGACCGCAATGGTGTGGTGTTGGCGCGTAACTACTCGGCCTACACGCTGGAAATTACGCCATCGAAGCTCAGTGCCAGCCTCGATTCGGTGATCGACGAGCTGTCGACGCTGGTGCAGATCGACATCAAGGACCGCCGCCGCTTCAAGAAACTGCTGGAAGAGTCGAAGAATTTTGTCAGCGTGCCGCTGCGCACGCGCCTGACGGACGAAGAAGTGGCGCGTTTCACGGCGCAGCGCTTCCGTTTTCCCGGCGTCGAAGTGCAGGCGCGTCTGTTTCGCCAGTATCCGATGGGCGAGGTGGCGTCGCACGTGGTGGGCTTCATCGGCCGCATCAACCGCAACGAAGCCAAGGCGCTCGATGAGGGCGAGGACGCGGCCAATTACAACGGTACCGACCATATCGGCAAGGAAGGCCTGGAGAAAAGCTACGAGAAACAGCTGCACGGCACTACCGGCTACGAAGAAGTGGAAGTATCGGCCGGCGGACGCGCCATGCGCACCTTGTCGCGCACGGCGGCAACCCCCGGCAATAATTTGATCCTGTCGATCGATATCGAACTGCAAAAGGTGGTCGAGGAAGCGTTTGGCGAGTGGCGCGGCGCGGCCGTGGCGATCGACCCGGCCACGGGCGACATCCTGGCCTTCGTCTCCAAGCCCGGCTATGACCCGAACCTGTTCGTCGACGGCATCGACCAGCAAAGCTGGAATGAACTCAACACTTCGCTGGATCGGCCGATGGTCAACCGCCCCCTGTCCGGCACCTACGCGCCGGGTTCTACCTTCAAGCCCTTCATGGCGCTGGCCGCGCTGGAACTGGGCAAGCGCACGCCGAGCCAGTCGATTTCGGACCCTGGGTTCTTCATCCTCGGCGGGCATACCTTCCGCGACGACAAGGTGGGTGGCCACGGTACGGTCGACATGCACAAGTCCATCGTCGTCTCGTGCAACACCTATTACTATCAGCTGGGCCGCGACATGGGCATCGACGCCATCCACGACTTCATGAAGCCGTTCGGCTTTGGTCAGCTGACGGGTATCGACCTGAGTAACGAAAAGACGGGCGTACTGCCGTCGATGGAATGGAAGCGCAACCGCTTCAAGACGCCGCAGCAGAAAAAATGGGTGGGTGGCGATACGATTTCGGTGAGTAACGGCTCCGGCTACAACTCCTATACGCCGTTGCAGATCGCCCACGCGACGGCCAACCTGGCCAATAACGGCGTGGTGATGAAGCCGCACCTGGTGAAAATCATCGAAGACGCCAGCACGCGCGCGCGTACCTTGACGGTGCCGAAGGAAAGCTACCGGATTCCTCTCAAGCAGGAAAATATCGACATCATCAAGCGCGCGATGGTTGGCGTGACCAGCGAGGTGGGCGGCACGGCCGCGCGCATCTTCGCCGGCGTGCAATACACGGTGGGTGGCAAGACGGGGACGGCGCAGGTGGTGGGCATCAAGAAAAACGAGAAGTACAACGCCAAGCTGCTGGCCGAACGCCTGCGCGACAACGCCTTGTTTACCGCCTTCGCACCGGCCGACAAGCCGCGCATCGCGATTGCCATCGTGGTGGAAAACGCCGGTTTCGGCGCGGGCGTGGCCGCGCCCATCGCGCGCAAGGCGCTCGACTACTACTTGCTGGGCAAGCGTCCGAGCGACAAGGAAAAAGATACCACCAAGGTGCCAAAGGAAGACGTCGACGAAGTGCGCACCCTGGAAGAAATCACTGATGAGCAGGCCGCCCCGGCGCCTGCAAGGCAATAAGGAAACGCATGTCCCGCACGTATATTAACGAGAGGCGCTCGCTGTGGCGGCGCGCCAAGCCCTATTTGGCGGTGTTCGATCCGCCACTCATGATCATCATCCTGATGCTGCTCAGCACCAGTTTGCTGACTCTGTATTCGGCCAGCATCGGCATTCCCGGCAAGATTGAAGACCATCTGCGCAACATGCTGCTGTGTTTTTTTGTGATGTGGGTAGCGGCCAATGTGACGCCGCAGATGATGATGCGCATTGCCGTGCCGGCGTATACGGTCTCGGTGCTGCTGCTGGTAGCCGTGGCACTGTTCGGCACCATCAAGCTCGGTGCGCGGCGCTGGCTGCATATCGGCGTCATCGATATCCAGCCTTCGGAATTCCTGAAGATCGCCACGCCGCTGATGCTGGCCTGGTTCTTCCAGCAGAATGCAGGCGCCCTGCGCTGGAAATCGTTCGCGGTGGCGGCCGTGCTGTTGCTGGTGCCCGTGTACCTGATCGCGCGCCAGCCCGACCTGGGTACGGCGCTGCTGGTGGTGGCGGCGGGTTTTACCGTCATCTTCCTGGCCGGCCTGTCGTGGAAAGTGATGGCGGGATTGTTCCTCGTGGTTGCCTGCTACCTGCCGATCGCCTGGTCGCATCTGCATGATTACCAGCGCGACCGCGTGATGATGCTGATCGATCCGACCAAGGACCCGCTGGGCAAGGGCTTTCACATCATCCAGTCCATCATTGCCATCGGTTCCGGCGGCATGACGGGCAAGGGCTGGACGCACGGCACGCAAGCCCACCTGGAGTTTGTTCCAGAGCGCACCACCGACTTCATCTTCGCCGTGTATTCCGAAGAGTTTGGCCTGGTCGGCAACTTGATCCTGATGCTGATGTATTTGCTGCTGGTGGGACGCGGGCTGATGATCGCCGCCAACGCCCCCAGTTTTTTCACTCGCCTGCTGGCAGGAGCGATAACGATGATCTTCTTTACTTACGCCTTTGTGAACATGGGCATGGTCAGCGGCATTTTGCCGGTGGTAGGTGTACCCTTGCCGTTCCTTAGCTACGGCGGTACGGCGCTGCTGACCCTGGGCGTCGCCTCCGGCATCCTGATGAGCATTCAGCGCCACCGCAAGCTGGTGCAGACTTGATGCGCTCCCCTGTTGACACCTTCGCCATGCGTGGGCTTGGCCTTGCGGTTTTGCTGACGCTGGCCGCCTGCGGCACGGCGCCGCAAAAATCGCCAGGCAATGTACCCATGCCGTCCGGTGGCAAGGTCAAGATGCCCGTGCGCAAGGATCCTACCTTGCCGGCGTTGCCGGCGGCCGGTTCCGGGCGTGGCGGTTACTACAAGGATGATGGTCCGGGAGACAATCCACCGGCCAACCTGCGCGACGTGCCCGATGCGGAAGTACGCAACGAAGCGTATTCGACGCGCTCGAATCGTCCCTACGTCGTGTTTGGCAAGACGTACACGCCGATTACCCATAATGAACCGTTTACGCAGAAGGGGACGGGCACCTGGTATGGCAAGAAATTCCATGGCCAGCGCACCTCGTCGGGCGAAATCTACGATATGTACAAGATGACGGCGGCCCATCCAACCTTGCCGATTCCATCGTATGCGCGCGTGACGAGCATCGACAGCGGCGAACAGGTGATCGTGCGCATCAACGACCGCGGTCCGTTCCACGCCACGCGCGTGATCGACGTGTCGTACACGGCGGCGCTGAAACTGGGCTTCCTGGGCAAGGGCAGCCACCAAGTGGTGGTCGAGCGCCTGCTGCCAGCCGATATTGACGCCATCCTGGCTGCCCGCGCGGCGCCGAAACCGGTGCCGTCGGTGGTGGCCATGTCGATTGACACCCCGATCGACACACCGCCGGAAATGGGCGCCGTGGTGCAGCCGGAAGTGTCGGCAAAGATGGATGCCACGGTCGCCGCGCCGGCTCCGGCCGCGCTGGCCAGCGGCTTCTATTTGCAGCTGGGCGCGTATGCGCGCGCCGACAATGCGGAAACGGGGCGCGTGCGCCTGGCGCCGTTTGCGTCAGCCCTGGGTAAGCTCGGTGTGGTGCAGGTCGGTAATCTGTTCCGCCTGTACGGCGGACCATTCTCCAGCCGCGCCGATGCGGCACGTGCGGCGGCGAATTTGCCGGAATCGACTGGCGTGAAGCCGATTGTGATTCAACGTTAGGGGCTTATTTGCAGCCGCGCAGTTCCTGCTCTGGGAACTGCGCCTTGATCTTCTCCAGGCGCGTACGCGTGGCCACATCGAGGTCGCGGAACTGGTAGGCCAGCTGCTTGCTGGGGCTATAGCGGGGGGCGATGCGGGCGCTGTGCACGCCTTGCTTGTTCAGCGATGCCAGCTGGGTCTGCGCGCTGCTTTCCGATTTGAATACGCCCAGCGAAATGCCCCAGCGTAGCGGGTTCGCTTCGTTCATGATGAAATAATTCGTCACGCCCAGCTGCTTCAATTCACCAGCCTTGCGCTCGGCGCCATCCTTGCTGCCCTGCGGCGCGATGTACACCATGTAACTGGAAATGTCCTGGCCAGCCACGTTGCGGCGCGACTGGCGGTCGCCCAGGTCCAGCGCGGCTATCTGCGTTTCGAAGCGGCGCGCGTCGGCCAGCACGAAATTGCCCACTTCCGTGCAGGCGTATGATTGCGGCGGCACTGGCTTGGAGGCCTCATTTTCGCCAGGCGGCGCGGCAGGCGCCGTTGCCTGCTCCTGTGTCCGCAAGGTGAGTTTGCCGGCTTGCAGCTGGTTTTTCAGGCGCGCAGGTTCGCGCGTCTCGCTGCGAAAACTGCCCAGGTAGCCCTGGCCGATGGCAAACACCAGCAGATTGACGCCAGCGAGCAGCCAGAAGACGAATTTCAGCATGGATGTTCCCCTTGTTTTCCTGCTTCTCCGCTGGCGCGCGCAGCTGCCTGCAGGCCGATCATGACGATGTTCTCCAGCAGACGCAGTGGTACTGGCAGCGCCAGAGCTTGGGCGATGCGCGGTGCGGCGCCGCCCGATAACAGGCAGGCGCTGGCGCCATGCATGCGCACGGCCCGTTCGATAGCGCCCGCTTGCGCCGCCAGGCAGCCGGAGAGGATGGCATCGTCCGTGTTGTCGGCAAAGCCGGCCGGCAGCACTGCATCGCTGGCGATCTGCGGCAATTGCGCCGTATTGCGCGCCAGCGAGCTGGCCATCAACCCAAGTCCCGGCAAGATCATCCCGCCGATGAAAGCGCCGTCGGCCGTGATGGCGTCGATGGTGGTGGCGGTGCCGCAATTGGCGACGATGACGGCCTGGCCCGGCGCCAGCGCATGTGCGCCGATGGCGGCGGCAAAACGGTCGCAGCCCAGTTGCGCTGGATCGCGGTAGTCGTTGCGCAGTCCGGCCAACTGCGGCAGCGAGGCAAAGGTGGCGATCGCTTGCGGCAGCAAATGGACAGGGAGTTGCGCCAGCAGGCGCGCGCCGATGGCCGCCCCTGCCACGTTCGACAGCAGCACAGCGGAAATGGCCAGGCTGCTCCAGGCCGCTTTCAAGGTGTCGAGCTGCGCGTGTGCCGCGGCGCCGCTGGCCAGCCAGGCGCCGGCCGCGCCAGTGGGGGCGCAGAGTGCCCATTTGATGCGGGTATTACCGGCGTCGATCAGCAGTAGCATGCGCTTACTCCTGGGCCAGGCGCAGCGAGACGTCGCCGGACATGATGTGCTGCAGGCCGTCATCGGTGCGCAGCAGCAGGCGGCCCAGCTGGTCCACGCCGGACGCCACGCCTTGCTGCAGCAGCTGGCCGTTGTCGAGGATGTTTACGTATTGTTCCTGCCACGCGTGCAGCGCGTTCCAGCGTTGCGCGAAGGGTGCAAAACCCGTGTCGTCGAATTCAGCCAGCACGCCGGCCAGGCGGCTCAAGAGCGCCGCCACCAGCGTGTTGCGCTCCATTTGCGCCAGCCAGGGCACGGCCGAGACACTGCGCCCGATCTGCTGTTCCAGCGCGTCGGGCATCAGCAGGTTGATGCCGCAGCCGATCACGGCCCAAACGCCGTCGCCGTCCGGCGCCTGCTGCGTTTCGACCAGGATGCCGGCCAGCTTGTTGCCATCCTTGAGGATGTCGTTTGGCCATTTCAGCTGCACCGGCACGCCCAGCGCAGTCATGCTTTCGGCCAGCGCCACGCCAACGGCCAGCGGCAAGCCAACCAATTGATGCAGCGGTCCCTTGAAGCGCCAGGCCAGCGAGAACATCAAACTGGCGTCGGACTGCGAGACCCAGGGCCGCCCGGCGCGCCCGCGTCCGGCCGTCTGCTGGCCGGCGATGCGCAGGGTTGGTCCGGCCAGGGTGGCGCAGCGCGCCAGCAGGTCGGCGTTGGTCGAGCCGGTTTCGTCGACCACTTCAATGGCCACGTGGGCGGCTCCCGTGGCGCAATGGGCGGCAATGGCCGCGCTGTTCAGGTCTGCATGCTTCGTCATAGGAATCGTGTGGTTTTACTGGCTGTCGCCGGATGGTTTGCTGCGCGCCTTGTGCGGCGCATTCGCGAAGGCCCGGTCGTAGACGGCATTGGGCAGCGCGCGCAGCAGCTTGGCGACGATGCCCATCTGCCACGGGATCACGCGGTAGCTGTCACCGTCGGCGATGGCGCGCGCGGCGCGCGCGGCGAACTTTTCGGCCGGCATCAGGAAGGGCATGCGGTAGGCGTTATGGCGCGTCATCGGCGTGTCGATATAGCCGGGGGTGATGGTGACGACCTTGATGCCTGCCGGCTTGAGTTCCAGGCGCAGCGATTCGCAGTAGCTGATCACGGCCGCTTTCGAGGCGCTATAGGCTTCGGCGCCGGGCAGGCCGCGAATGCCGGCCACGCTGCCGATGCCCACCAGGCGTCCGCTGCCTTGCTGCTTCATGCTGGCGATGAACGGCGCGAAGGTGGCCACGGTGGCCGTGACATTGATGGCCATCAAACGGGCGAAGGCATCGAGGTCTTCCGCGTGCTCGGTCAGGGTGCCGTACGACACGCCGGCGCTGGCGATGACGGCGTCGATACGCCCCGCATGCCGGAGAAAATCATCCGCCGCGCTTTTCAGGGCCGCGTGGTCGCACACATCGACGGCGTAGGCGCGGTGGCGTTCAGGGTGGGGCAGGGAGGCGATCAGTTGCTGCAAGGCGTCGCCGCGGCGGGCCAGCAAACCCAGGCAGGCGCCCTGGCGCGCGTACTGCAGCGCCAGGGCGGCGCCCAGTCCACTCGATGCGCCCGTGATGAATACGCTGTAAGGCACGCTGTGCATCAGGCGACGGTCGTCATGCTTATTTCTTTTCCGCTTTGGCTTTCGCGACCAGCACGTCCATCACGGTGAGCGCCTGGGCGTTCAGCTGCTCTTCATTTTTCGCCGACTTGCTGCCTTGATCGGCTTGCGACGGCGAGGTGATGTAGCGGCCGTCGATGGCGATCATAGGCCAGAACGTGACGTTATACGCCTGCATCATGGCGTCCGCATGGCGCACACGGCCGGAGATGCCAAACGAGCGGTAGGTGTCGATGAACTTCTGGCGGTCCACGCCCTGCCTGGCGACGAAGTCGAACACCGCTTCGTCGGTATTGAGGCGGTTGCGTTCCACATGCATGGCATTGAACACCTTGCCGTGCAGCTTGTCGAGCAGGCCCATGGCTTGCAAGGTGAAGAACAAACGCTGTTGCGGCGCCACGCTCTCATCGCGCGACACGTGCACGCGCTTGAAGACGATGTTGTCGCCCTGTTTCTTGACCCAGGCTGCCAGTTGCGGTTCGAGCACGTTGCAATGCGGGCAGTAATACGCGAAAAACTCCGTCACTTCGATCTTCGTGCCCGCTTGCGTGGCTTGCGGCGTGGCCAGGGTTTCGTATTCGACACCGTTCTTCGGCTCGGCCGGCGAGGCGTACGCGCCCATGGCGGCGCCGCACAGGGCGGCGGCGAACAGGATTTTTTTCAGAAAACGCATGCTGGTTCCTTATTTTTGGTTGCGGACGACGGCGACATCGATGCCGTTTTCAGACAGTTTGGTGCGCGCGCGGTTCATCGCTTCGAGCTGGTTGAACGGCCCGATGCGCACGCGGTGCAGCACGCCGGCATCGGTGCTGCGGTCGCTGATGGCCGCTTCGAAACCGAGCAGCGCCAGTTTGCCGCGCGTGCTTTCGGCGTCTGCCATGTCATGGAAGGCGCCGGCCTGCAGATAATAAATCCATTTGTCGCTGGCTGCATCGGTCTTCGCCTCGGTTTTGGCTTGCGGCGCTGGTGCAACTGCTGGCGCTTTCGGCGCCGGCTTGTCCTTCAGGGTGCCGATCAATTCCTGCAGCGCGTCCGGTGGCGGCGCCTTCGGTTGCTGCGCCGGTGCCGGAGTTGGCGCAGATGGCTGCGTCGGCGCGCCGATCTCGCGCGGCTCCTTGGAGAAGTCGCGTGCCGCTTCCTTGGCCGCTTCCTTGTTGCCGTACATCGGCTTGTTCGGGTCGGCGATCTGGCCGGCCGTCGGTTCGGCCGATTTTCCGGCGCGGCCCGACTTGTCGGTAAATGGCGAGGAGCCCTTGGTGATCACCAGGGCGACCACCACGGCGATGCCCAGGCCGATGACCAGGCCGATGATGATGCCGACCAGGGTGTTGCCCTGCTGGCGCCGGGTCGGAATAAAGCGGGAAGGGTGAGGGAAAGCGTAACGCATTGGCAGTTTGACTTTCGTGATTACATTTTGCTTGGCGCGGACACGCCAATCAGTGCCAGGCCATTGCGCAGCACCTGGCGCGCGGCGACCACCAGTGCCAAACGGGCCAGCTTGATGGCTTCGTCCTCGACCAGCACTTTTTCAGCGAAGTAGAAGCTGTGCAGGTTGGCGGCCAGGTCGCGCAGGTAGAACGCGACTTGATGGGGGCCCAATTCGCTTTGCGCGCGCGCCAGCATTTCCGGATAGGCTGCCAGGGTCGCCAGCAGGGTCGCTTCGGTCGGTGCCGTCAGTGGCGACAAATCAACGTTGGCGAGGGTGCTTTCGTCGCCAGCCCAGTTTTCCAGGATGCGGCAGATGCGCGCATGCGCGTACTGCACGTAATACACCGGGTTTTCATCCGTTGTTTTCAGCGCCACGTCGACGTCGAAGACGAATTCCGTGTCGGCCTTGCGCGAGATCAGGAAGAAGCGCACGGCGTCGCGGCCTTTGGCGATATCGCCGCCGCCCGACCATTCGATCAGGTCGCGCACGGTCACGTAGGAGCCGGCGCGTTTCGAGATTTTGACTTCTTCGCCGTCCTTCATGACGGTGACCATCTTGTGCAGCACGTAGTCAGGGTAGCCTTGCGGGATGCCCATGTCGACCGCCTGCAGGCCGGCGCGCACGCGCGCAATGGTGCCGTGGTGGTCGCTACCCTGGATATTGATGGCCTGCACGAAGCCGCGCTGCCATTTCACCAGGTGGTACGCCACGTCCGGCACGAAATACGTGTAGGTGCCGTCGGTCTTGCGCATGACGCGGTCCTTGTCGTCGCCGAAGTCGGTGGTGCGCAGCCATAGCGCGCCATCCTGCTCGTACGTATGGCCCGTCTTGATCAGCGTTTCCACGGCGCTATTGACCTCGCCGTCGGCGTACAGCGACGATTCGAGGTAGTAATTGTCGAACTTCACGCCGAACGCCTGCAAGTCGATGTCCTGCTCGTTGCGCAGGTAGGTGACGGCGAACGGGCGGATCGAATCGATGTCTTCCACGTTGCCATTGGCCGTGGCAGGCAAGCCATCGCTGGCCGAGACGGTCTTGCCGGCCTTGAAATCGCTGGCGATGTCGGCGATGTAGTCGCCGTTGTAGGCGGACTCCGGCCATTCGGCGTCGCCCGGCTTGAAGCCGCGCGCGCGCGCCTGCACGGAATTGGCCAGGGTCTGGATCTGCACGCCCGCATCGTTGTAGTAAAACTCGCGCGTGACCTTGTAGCCTTGCGCGTCGAACAGCGACGACAGCGCATCGCCCAGGGCCGCCTGGCGGCCGTGGCCCACGTGCAGCGGGCCGGTCGGGTTGGCCGAGACGAATTCCAGGATGACTTGCTTGCCGGCGCCGGCCGTGCTGCGGCCGTAGTTGTCGCCTTCGCTCAGGATGGCCTTGAGCACGGCCTGCTTCGCGGCAGCGCAGAGGCGCACGTTGATGAAACCGGGGCCGGCGATTTCCACCGCTTCGACCAGGCCCTTGCCGGCCGGATTGGCCAGCACGGCCGTGACGATGGTTTGCGCCAGTTCGCGCGGATTCTGTTTCAGCTGCTTGGCCAGTTGCATGGCGATGTTGCAGGCGACGTCGCCATGCGATGCGTCGCGTGGCCGCTCGAGCACCACGATTGGGGCAAGTGAAGTGCCGGCCAGGACGGGAGCGAGGGCGGCCTGGAACAGGGCGATGATTTCTTGTTTCTGTTGGGCGAGCATGAGCAGGATGGCGGCGGAACCGCGTTAAGAATGAATAGAATGAATCAAAAGCAAAACGGACGGCGTTGGCAACAGCCGTCCAGGTAGCGTCAATTATACTGGTTTGCTGCCGGGAACAATACGCTTGCCGGCAGCGTTCCCGTGCCAGTGCTTTTCACGATATTATCAGGAAGGTATCTCCTTGCTGGTGCGCGAAAACATCAGCGTGGTGCATTCTGCTTGTATATATGCAGTTTTTTGCCGCAAATTGCCCATATCGCTGCAATCGCTTGGGCCAGAGAGCGCCACAAACGCTACAATCGACCCTTTATTGATGACGCGCGGCCGCGAATTTGCAACCATGCCACCAGCCGCGCGCAGCCACACCGGATAACTATGAACAAGCGCCCCACGCTGAAATTGAAAACCAAGCCGGCGCCAGGCCAGGTCTCTGCACCTGCCGCGCCGAAATTGCGTCCCAGCTACCATCCCGACCTGAAACCGGTCTTGCAGCCAGGCTTCCAACCCGATTTGCGCACCGACTCGCTGGCTTTTTGCCTGCTCGGCGCCGCCAATGCCGTGGCGCAAGTGCGCACGGGGTCGGCCCTGCCGCAGGCGCTGGCCAAGGTGTTTGCGCAATCGAACGCCAGCGCGCAGGCGCGCGGCGCCATCCAGGATATTTCCTACCGCACCATGCGCCAGCTGGGCCGCAGTGAAACCCTGGTCGGCCTGATGACATCGAAGGCACCCGAGCCGCCGATGCTGGCGGCACTGCTGTGCTGCGCGCTGTCGCTGATATCGAACGAACCGGGCGAGCAGCCCTACGAAGAATTCACCGTTGTCGACCAGGCTGTCACGGTCGCCACGTCGCACCCTGACCTGGCGCATGCCAAGGGCATGGTCAATGCGGTCTTGCGACGTTTCTTGCGCGAGCGCAAGTCCTTGCTGGAAACGGCCTTGCAGCAACCGCTGGCGCAATGGAATTATCCGCAGTGGTGGATCGATACGCTGCGCCTGGCCTATCCGCGCGACTGGCAAGCCATTTTGACGGCCGGCAATGCCGTGCCGCCGCTGACCTTGCGCGTGAACCGCCGCAAGAGCACGGTGGAAGCCTATCTGGCGGTGCTGGCAGACGCTGGTATCGCTGCGCGCCAGGTGGGACCGTTCGCCGTGCGCCTGGACAAGCCGATCGGCGTGGCCCTGATCCCCGGCTTCGAGCAGGGTGTTGTTTCCGTGCAAGATGCTGGCGCGCAACTGGCTGCGCCGCTGCTGGACTTGCAAGATGGTATGCGCGTGCTCGACGCCTGCGCCGCGCCGGGCGGCAAGACTTGCCACATCCTGGAGCTGGCCGATGTGCAAGTGACGGCCATCGACGCGGACGCCAAGCGCTTGCCGCGCATCGCGGAAAACCTCGAGCGCCTGGGCCTGGAAGCGACCTTGAAGGCGCAGGACGCGCAGTCGAACGCCTGGTGGGATGGCCAGCAGTACGACCGCATCCTGGCCGACGTGCCGTGCACGGCTTCGGGCATCGTGCGCCGCCATCCGGACATCCGCTGGTTGCGCCGCAAGGGCGATGCGTTCCAACTTGCAACACTTTCTGCCAAAATTCTGGACAACCTGTGGCAGATGCTGCGTCCCGATGGTAAATTGCTATTTGTGACGTGTTCATTGTGGCCGCAAGAGTCCGAGGCACAGGCGGCAGCATTTGCGGTGCGCAATAATGCGACCCGTTTGACAGCGCCTGGCCAGCTGTTGCCGACTGGCAGCGCGGAGCAGGACCATGACGGCTTGTTCTATGCACTGTTTCAAAAAAATGCGGCTTGAGCGATTCGTCGATACTTTTCCTACGGACACTACCGGCACACTTGTGACAACACGACTCTTCCGACTCCTGGCCCTGCTGTTGCTGCTGGCGTGTAGCATGCCGCGCGCGCATGCCGCCGATGTGGTCGAGATCACCCGTGCCTACATCGAGTCGGGCGAAGAAGGCTACAAGCTGGCCGCCACCTATTCCTTCGAACTCAATCACGATCTCGATGATGCGGTGCAGCATGGCGTGCCGCTGTTTTTTACCACGGAAATCGAACTGACCCGGCCCCGCTGGTACTGGTTCGATGAAAAGGCCATCGTGGCGCGCCAGACCAGCCGCCTGTCATACAACGTGCTGACGCGCCAGTACCATGTGTCGGGCGGCGGCTTGCAGCAAAATTTCTCCACCCTCGATGACGCCCTGTTCCTGATCCGCCGTCCCAGCCGCTGGCTGGTGGCGCGGCGCGGCGAGCTGAAAGTAGGGCAGACGTATAACGTGACCTTGCGCATGGGCATGGACCGCGACTTTCTGCCCAAGCCGATACAGGTCAATGCCTTCAATAACAGCGACTGGCGCCTGGCTTCGAATAAAAAAACCTTCTTGTA
This sequence comes from Janthinobacterium woesei, assembly GCF_051380875.1. Lineage (NCBI taxonomy): Bacteria > Pseudomonadati > Pseudomonadota > Betaproteobacteria > Burkholderiales > Oxalobacteraceae > Janthinobacterium > Janthinobacterium woesei. The sequence goes on along the minus strand of NZ_JBNYXW010000025.1, from coordinate 16,829 downwards.
TACGGCCGAGTAGTGAGTCAAGCATTGCGCTATCTGCTGGTAGTGGGCGGCGGCATTGTCAGTATCTTGCTGTTCCTGCTGGCGTCGGCTTCCGACAATTCCGGCTTCTTCGACCGCTACTATTCCTGGCTGCTGGGCCTGAACGCCGCCGTGGCCGTTTCGCTGCTGGCGCTGGTCGGCATTTCCCTGGGGCGTTTGTACGCGCGCTACAAGAGCGGCAAATTCGGCTCCAAGCTGATGACCCGCCTGGTGATGCTGTTCGCCGCCGTCGGCATCCTGCCTGGCCTGGTGATTTTCCTTGTCTCAGTGCAATTCGTTTCCCACTCGATCGAATCCTGGTTCAACGTCAAGATTGAAGCGGCGCTGGAATCGGGCCTGGAACTGGGTCGCGCCGGCCTGGATGCGGCGCTGGTCGAACTCGACCATCGCGGCAAGAAGGCAGTCGACGAGTTGCGTGCCGATCCGGTGGCCGGTCCGGCGGTGCTGACCAGCCTGTTACGCGAAGAGGGCATGCAAAATGTCATGATCGTCAGTGGCGATGGCGTGCTGCTGGCCAGCGCCGGCCCGCACAGCGCGGCCGACCTGCCGACGCCGGCCATGCTGGCGCAGGCGGCCTTGCCGGCCGGCTACGCTTCTGCCGAAGGCGGTCTGGAGCTGCACAACGACAGCATGGAATCGGGCGGTGGCGGCATCCGCGCTGGCCCGCCTGCTGCGCGGGACGCCGCAGCCAGCTTGCGCCTGCGCGTGCTGGTGGCCGTGCCGGGGCCGTCCGTGTCGCCCCGCTACCTGCAAATGCTGCAATCGGTGCCGCCCAAGCTGGCGACGAACGGCGAAATGCTGCGCGCCGCCTACAGCGAATACAAGGAACGTTTTGTCGCGCGTGTGGGATTGCGCAAGATGTACATGGAAATCCTCACCCTGACCTTGCTGCTGGCCATTTGTGGCGCCATTGGCAGCGCCTTCTTGATCGCAGGCAACCTGGCCCAGCCCTTGCTGCTGCTGGCCGAAGGCACGCGCGCCGTGGCCGAGGGCGACTTGTCGCCGCGCCCCATCGTCGCTACCAAGGATGAGCTGGGCACGCTGACGCAATCGTTCAACATCATGACGCGCCAGTTGCTCGACGCGCGCACGGCCGTCGACAGCAACCGCGCCGCGCTGCAAAACGCCAAGGCCCACCTGGAATCGGTGCTGGCAAACATGTCGGCCGGCGTGATGGTGCTCGATGGCGACTTCAAACTGGTCACTTGCAATGAGTCGGTCGAGCGCATCCTGCAGCATTCGGGCGCCAGCATGGTGGGCCAGCCGCTGGCAAATATTGCCGGAATGGAAGAGTTCGGTGGGGCTATCGTCAGCGCCTTCTCGGCGCAAAGCGCGCAGTCGGCATCGGGCCGCAACCAGCAGCGCCTGCACTGGCAGCGCCAGATCGAGATTCCGCGCCGCCTGGGCAGCAGTGCCGACGAGCACGATATCACCTTGCTGGCGCGCGGTTCTCGCCTGCCGCTGGAGTCGGGCAGCGGCTACATCGTTGTGTTCGATGATATTTCCGACGTGATTTCCGCGCAGCGCTCGATCGCCTGGGGCGAGGTGGCGCGCCGCCTGGCGCATGAAATCAAGAATCCGCTGACGCCGATCCAGCTCTCGGCCGAGCGCTTGCAGATGAAGCTCGAAGGCAAACTGGAGCAGCCGGACGCCGACCTGCTCAGCCGCGCCACCACCACCATCGTCAAGCAGGTCGATGCGATGAAGCGCATGGTCGACGATTTCCGCGACTATGCGCGCACGCCGCCGGCCGTGCTGGCGCCGCTGCGCCTGAACGAGCTGATCGAGGAGATCCTGAACCTGTATTTGCGTGGCGATGATGGCGACATCATCCACCCGCACCTGGCGCCGAATCTGCCGATGGTGATGGGCGATCCGACGCAGTTGCGCCAGGTCATCCACAACTTGTTGCAGAATGCGCAGGACGCCATGGCCGACTTGCCGCTGGAATCGCCGCATCCGCGGATTGACGTAAGGACGGAAGCAATACATTATCGCAGTGCGGACGGCGGCGTGAATATCGCCGTGCGCCTGGCCATCACCGATAATGGCCCTGGTTTCGCGCCGAAAATCCTGGCGCGGGCCTTCGAACCCTACGTCACGTCAAAGGCGCGCGGCACGGGCCTGGGCCTGGCGATGGTGAAGAAAATCATCGATGAACATGGTGGACGCATCGATATCGAGAATCGGGTTGACGGCAATGGCGCTTCGGTGGTCATTTTGCTGTTAAAGTTAGCTCCTGACGCTCCTGCCTAGCAATTGCTGGCTTGAGGGTCTGGTTTAGTATTTAAAAAACCAATAAAATCATAGTTGTCCGCGCGTGCCTACTGTGCGCGAAGGGTGGCGAAATGAGGAAGGCAAGACACGAATGGCAAACATACTCGTAGTGGATGATGAAATGGGTATCCGTGAGTTGCTCTCGGAAATATTGGGCGACGAAGGACATGCTATCCAGCTGGCCGAAAATGCGCAGCAGGCGCGCGAAGCGCGTGCCGCCGGTGCGCCGGATCTGGTACTACTCGATATCTGGATGCCAGATACCGACGGCGTGACCTTGCTCAAGGAGTGGCAGCGCGATGGCTTGCTGACCATGCCGGTGATCATGATGTCGGGCCACGCCACCATCGATACGGCCGTCGAAGCGACGCGCATCGGCGCGCTGAACTTCCTGGAAAAGCCGATTGCCCTGCAAAAACTGCTGAAGGCGGTCCAGCAAGGCTTGACGCGGGCCCAGGAAACCGTGCGCGCGCCGAGCGTGGCGCCGCGGCCGGTAGCGCCCGTCATCGCCGAGGAAAGCAGCCATCCCGTGCCCAGCTTCGGTGGCAGCGCGCCGCAACAGCTGATGGTGCGCCCAGGCATCAGCGTGCCGGCGGTGGCCGAAGGCCATGGCTACAACCTGTCGTTCGACTTGCCATTGCGCGAGGCGCGCGATGCGTTCGAGCGCATGTATTTCGAACACCACCTGGGCCGCGAAGGCGGCAGTATGACGCGCGTGGCGGAGAAAACGGGCCTGGAACGCACCCATTTGTACCGCAAGCTGAAACAGCTGGGCGTCGAACCGGGCAAGCTGGCCAAGAAAAACCTGTGACGCCAGCCGTGCGGCACGCCACGCCACTGACCCTGGTCAGCGGCGGGCGTGCCGCTGACCGCGAGGCTGCCATCGCGCATGCCTTGCTGGCGCAGCACAGCACCGCCGTGATCCTGGAAGGATTTGCGGACGGCAACTCCATCCTGGCCAACCTGGCCGAGCAAGATTCCCCTGTGCCAGCGTTTCCCTTGCAACTGTTGCGCATCGCGCCCGGTTGCCTGTGTTGCAGCGGCAATCTGGTATTGCGTGTAACATTGAATCGTCTGTTGCGCCATCCCCCCGCGCACTTGTTCATCAGCCTGGCCGACGCCACGCACATCGAGCAACTGCGCACCTGGCTGACCGCCAGTCCCTACGATGTCCTGTTGGCGCTGCAGCCGGATCTATTGCTTCCCTGATCACCGCACTCGCAACTTGCATCTCGTTACAACTGCGTAGCCCGCAGGGCGGCATGGCGCTTGAAATCGCGCCGTGTCAGCCCCACCTCTGTTCTGACACCGCAGGAGATCCTCCTGCTTGAGCGAAGGATGCAAAATGAATCTGATCTATAACAGCGAGCAATATAGCGTCGTGGAATTTGGCGTCGACGTCGACCTGGAAGCGCTGCGCTTCGGCGGCTATGAAATCGTCGACAAGGGCTGCAAGCGTGAAACGTTTATCGCTGGCATCCTTGCGCAGCATTTCCGCCGCGACGTCACGGAGCTGATCGCCAGCGAACCGAGCATGGAAGAGATCGATGAATTTTTAGGTAGCTATGATTCGCTCATGAGCCAGCCTGTCCTGTTGCACTAATCCTGGCTGTTTGATGGCGATCGCCACCATGCCACGGTAGGCCGGTATGGTATGGTGGCAGTGTTATCCAGCTGCAAACAGACTATGTGCCAACTTCTCGGAATGAATTGCAATGTCCCGACCGACATTGTTTTTAGTTTTACCGGCTTCGCCATGCGCGGCGGCCATACCGATACCCACCACGACGGCTGGGGCATCGCCTTTTTCGAAGGCGCCGGCGTGCGCCATTTCGTCGACCACCAGGCGGCCATCGCCTCGCCCGTGGCCGAACTGATCAAACGCTATCCCATCAAATCGCGCAACGTCATCGCGCATATCCGCAAGGCAACCCAAGGCAAGGTAGCGCTGGAAAACTGCCACCCCTTCGTGCGCGAACTGTGGGGCCGTTACTGGGTCTTTGCCCACAATGGCGATCTAAAAGAATTTCATCCCGTGTTGACGGGCAGTTACCGGCCCGTCGGCTGTACCGACAGCGAGCTGGCGTTCTGCTATCTGCTGCAGGAGCTGCACGCGCGCTTTGGCGATGCCCCTCCGGCCTTGCCGGCCCTGCATGCGGCGCTGGCGCAATTGTTGCCAAGCATCGCCGCCCACGGCACATTCAACATGCTGCTGTCGAGCGGCGAAGCGCTGTTCGCCCATTGCTCCACCAGCTTGTACTATCTGGTGCGACAACATCCGTTTCCAACTGCTAAACTCTCCGATGAAGACTTGAGCGTGGACTTTTCCCAGGTGACCACGCCGCAGGACCGGGTGGCCGTGATCGTTACCCAGCCGCTGACGACCAATGAGCAATGGACGGCGTTTGCCGCCGGAGAATTGAAGTTGTTTGTCGACGGCATGGTGCAAGAACCCCTGGCGGCCTAATTTGTTGACGACAATATGCTGTATTACTGCCAAAATACCCACAGCATGGGCTAAATTCAGCTAAAGTATTGTCAATAGTGAACCTTGATGCGGGCGCGGCGCGGCCGGTGTCACTCGACGTGATTGATGACGAATTAATGATCGATATTTCCAGCAACGACATCACCCCGAAACCCTTGCGCGTGCGCGAGTTTTATCTTGGGCGACAGCCTATCCTTGACCGCAATCAAGCCCTGTTCGGCTATGAGCTGCTATTTCGCAATGCTCCGGTCGGGCCCGCCAACATTACCAGCGACCTGTCCGCTACGGCTTCCGTGATCGCCCATGCCTCGCAACTGGGTATGGAAAAGGTCATCGGTGATGCGCTCGGTTTCGTCAATGTCGATGCCGACGTCATCATGAGCGACATCTTTGTGTTCCTGCCACGCGAAAAAGTCGTGCTGGAAATCGTCGAATCGATGCAGGTCACGCCTGAGCTGCGCGCGCGCATCAGCGAACTGGTGGGCCATGGTTTCACCTTCGCCCTAGAAAACGTCGTGGCCGATACGGCGCAAGTGCAGCAATTATTGCCTCTGGTGCAATATGTGAAGATGGACATGAGCAAGGTCGAGCCAACAGTGCTGGCGGCCCTGGCGCCCCGTTTCAAGCAGGAAAACAAGAAACTGGTGGCGGAAAAGGTCGAGACGCGTGAAGAATTCAAGACGGGCCTGGATCTGGGCTTCGATTACTTCCAGGGCTATTATTTCGCCAAGCCAGCCATCATGACAGGCAAGAAGTTGTCGCCGTCGCAACTGGCCGTCATGGAACTGATGACTCTGGTCACGTCTGACGCCGATAACATGGATATCGAGCGCGCCATCAAGCGCGACGTTTCGCTGGCCTTAAATCTGTTGCGCTTGGTCAATACGCCAGCCGTGGGCGCGCGCCAGCGCATCGATTCGCTGAGCCAGGCTGTCAGCGTGCTGGGACGCCGCCAGTTGCAGCGCTGGCTGCAAATCATGCTGTACGCAGAACCAAGCAAGCGCGGCCATAGCATGACACCGCTGCTGATGCTGGCCACCACGCGTGGCCGCTTGCTGGAATTGCTGGCGCATAAATTGCGCCCGAATCACGCCCATTCGGCCGATATCGCCTTTACGGTCGGCATCATGTCGCTGATGGATACCCTGTTCGGCGTGCCGATGTCGGAAATCATGAAACAGATCGAAGTGAGTGACGAAGTGGCCGAAGCGCTGCTGTCGCGCGACGGCTTCTACGGCGACTTGCTGCGCCTGGCCGAATGCATCGAACGCATCGAAGACATGGAAGGCGAGATCGTGCCCACCCTGCGCGACCTGGCCATGTCGCCGGACGACCTGGTGGAGCTGGAAATGGCCGCCTTCGAATGGAGTGATAACGTCGTCCGCTACGCTTTGTAGTGACACCTGACCTTAAGCTACTGCGCGTCGGTATAGGTAGCTTGCGATGCTCACCGTACTTCAGTACGGTTGCGCTTCTCGGCCACCTCTACCTTCCGCTCGCTACGCTTATGTCAGGTGTTGTGGCGCCCGTAGTTGTAGCGCTCGTATTTTAAAAAGCCCCGCCAGCATTTTTTTGGCGGGGCTTTTTTTGTGGCGGGCCGGATTACGACAAATTCGGCGCCAGCCAGCGTTCCACGTCCTCGATTTTGGCGCCACGGCGCTTGGCCATGTCTTCCACCTGGTCCATGCCGATCTTGCCGACGACGAAGTATTTCGACTCCGGGTGGGCAAAATAGAAGCCGGAGACGGCCGCGCCGGGGAACATGGCGTACGATTCGGTCAGCATCATGCCGATTTCCCCGGCTTGCATGACCTCGAACATCTCTTTCTTAACGGTATGTTCGGGGCAGGCAGGGTAGCCGGGCGCGGGGCGGATGCCCACGTATTGTTCGGCGATCATGGCGTCGTTGCTCAGGTGCTCGTCGGGCACGTAGCCCCACAAATCCTTGCGCACGCGCTCATGCAGGTATTCGGCAAACGCCTCGGCCAGGCGGTCGGCCAGGGATTTGAGCATGATGGACGAGTAATCGTCGTGCGCATCTTCGAAGCGTTTCTCGTACTTCTCGATGCCCAGGCCCGAGGTGACGGCGAACATGCCGATGTAATCCTTCACGCCAGATTCTTTGGGAGCAATAAAGTCCGCCAGGCACTGGTTCGGGCGCTGCACGCCATCGACCACGGGTTTCACGCCTTGCTGGCGCATGCCGTAATAGGTAAACGCGACAGTGGTGCGCGTGTCGTCCGTGTAGAGCTCGATATCGTCGTCGTTGACGCTGTTGGCCGGCAGCAAGGACACTACGCCATTGGCCGTCAGCCAGCGCCCGTCGATGAGTTTTTTCAGCAAGGCCTGGCCTTCCGCGTACACCTTGGTCGCCGCGTCGCCCACCACGTCATCGGTCAGGATGGCGGGGAAGGGGCCAGCGAGGTCCCAGGTCTGGAAGAACGGGCCCCAGTCGATATAGTTGGCCAGGGTGGCGAGATCCACATTCTTGAACACACGCCGGCCGATGAACTTGGGTTTCACGGGCTTGCAGGCGCCATCGAAGGGCACGTGCATCTTGTTGGCGCGCGCCTGCAGCAAAGGCAGGATCGGCAGCGCCTTCTTGTTGGCGTGCTGCTCGCGGATGCGCGCGTAATCGAGTTCGATATCTGCCACGTATTTGTCGCGCTGTTCCGGCGTCAAGAGCGACTGCGCAACCGACACGGAACGCGAAGCGTCCGGCACGTAGATCACGGGGCCGTCATAGTTGTGCGCGATCTTGACGGCCGTATGCGCGCGGCTGGTGGTGGCGCCGCCGATCAACAGGGGGATCTTGAGCATGCGGAAATGCTCATCGCGCTGCATTTCCTTGGCGACATACGCCATTTCTTCCAGCGACGGCGTGATCAGGCCAGACAGACCAATGATGTCGGCGTTTTCCACCTTGGCGCGGGCCAGGATTTCCGAGCAGGGCACCATCACGCCCATGTTGACCACTTCGAAGTTGTTGCATTGCAAGACCACGGTGACGATGTTCTTGCCGATGTCATGCACGTCGCCTTTGACTGTGGCCATGATGATCTTGCCCTTCGGCTTGGCCACGATGCCCGTGCGCTTTTCTTCCAGCAGCTTTTCTTCTTCGATGAACGGTATCAAATGGGCCACGGCCTGCTTCATCACGCGCGCCGATTTCACCACTTGCGGCAGGAACATCTTGCCCTGGCCAAACAGATCGCCGACCACGTCCATGCCGGCCATCAGTGGGCCTTCGATCACGTGGATGGGGCGCCCGCCATTGTGCAGCAGCTCCTGGCGCGCTTCTTCCGTGTCTTCGACGATGAATTGCGTGATGCCGTGCACCAGCGCGTGCGACAGGCGCGCCTGCACCGTGCCTTCGCGCCAGGCCAGGGTTTGCGCTTCGGCCTTGCCGCCCGCCTTCAGAGTGCCGGCGATCTCGATCATGCGCTCGGTAGAGTCTTCGCGGCGGTTCAGCACCACGTCTTCCACGCGCTCGCGCAGTTCCGGGTCGAGGTCGTCGTACACGCCCACCATGCCGGCGTTGACGATGCCCATGGTCATGCCCGCCTTGATGGCGTGGTACAGGAAGACCGTATGGATGGCTTCGCGGGCCGGATCGTTGCCACGGAAACTGAATGACACGTTCGACACGCCGCCTGAAATCTTCGCGTACGGCAAGTTTTCCTTGATCCAGCGCGTGGCGTTGATGAAGTCGACGGCGTAGTTGTTGTGCTCTTCGATACCGGTGGCGACGGCAAAGATGTTCGGATCGAAAATGATGTCTTCCGGCGGGAAGTCCAGCGCATCGATCAATAAATGATAGGCGCGCGCGCAAATTTCGATCTTGCGCTCGAAGGTGTCGGCCTGTCCCTTTTCATCGAAAGCCATGACGATCACGGCCGCGCCGTAGCGGCGGCACAGCCTGGCCTGGCGCAGGAATTCCTCTTCGCCTTCCTTCATCGAGATCGAATTGACGATGGCCTTGCCCTGCACGCATTTCAGGCCCGCCTCGATGACCGACCATTTCGACGAGTCAACCATGATGGGCACGCGCGAAATATCGGGTTCCGAGGCGATCAGGTTCAGGAAACGCGTCATGGCGGCCAGCGAATCGAGCATGGCTTCATCCATGTTGATATCGATCACTTGTGCGCCATTTTCCACTTGTTGGCGCGCAACGGACAGCGCTTCGTCGTATTGCTCGTTGAGAATCATGCGCGCAAAGGCTTTCGAGCCCGTCACGTTGGTGCGCTCGCCCACGTTGACGAACAGCGATTCGTCGTTGATGACGAACGGCTCCAGGCCCGCCAGGCGCATCTCGTGCGACGCTGCCGGCACGCTGCGCGGCGCGGTCTTCGACAGCAACTCGCCGATGGCGGCGATGTGTTCGGGCGTGGTGCCGCAGCAGCCGCCGGCCATGTTCAGGAAGCCCGCGTCGGCAAATTCGCGCAGCAGGGCGGAGGTGTCGGCCGGCAACTCGTCGAAGCCCGTGTCGCTCATGGGGTTGGGCAAGCCCGCGTTCGGGTAGATGCAGACGTAGGTGTCGGCGATCTTCGCCAGTTCTTCCGCGTACGGGCGCATCAGGGCCGCGCCCAGCGCGCAATTGAGGCCGATGGTCAACGGTTTTGCGTGGCGCACGGAATTCCAGAAGGCAGGCACGGTCTGGCCCGACAAGATGCGTCCCGAAGCGTCGGTGACGGTGCCCGATATCATCAAAGGCAGGCGCACCACGTGCGGGTTTTGCTCGTAGAACAGGTCGATGGCGAACAGGGCCGCCTTGCAGTTGAGCGTATCGAAAATGGTTTCCACCAGCAGCACGTCGGCGCCGCCTTCCACCAGGCCCTGGGTTTGCTGCAAATACGCGGCCACCAGCTGGTCGAAGGTGACGTTGCGCGCGGCCGGATCGTTCACGTCGGGCGAGATCGATGCCGTTTTTGGCGTGGGCCCGAGGGCGCCGGCGACGAAACGGGGCTTGTCCGGCGTGGAATACTTGTCGCAGGCGGCGCGCGCCAGCCTGGCTGCCTGCACGTTCATTTCATAGGCCAGGTGGGCCATGTGGTAGTCGTCTTGCGCGATCGTCGTGGCGCCGAAGGTGTTCGTTTCGATCAGGTCGGCACCGGCCGCCAGGTAGCGCTCGTGGATTTCCTGGATGATATGCGGCTGCGTCAGGGTCAGCAGCTCATTGTTGCCCTTGACGAACAGTTCGCGCGCGCCGCTGCCGGCTGGCGCGGCGAAATCGATGAAGCGGCCAGCGGAGCCGCCCCGGTAGGCTTCTTCGTCGAGCTTGTATTGCTGGATGATCGTACCCATCGCGCCGTCGAGAATCATGATCCGTCGCGCAAGAATGGCGCGCAAGGTGGCTTCGGTCGGGGACATGGCGGGGATCACGGTATCGTTCATTTCATGCTTTCAATAGGCAAACGGGCGGCGGCGCGGTGGCAAGACAGTTGCAAGGCGGTTGCGGGTCAGCAGGGTCAGCTAACGGAGAGCGCCGGCCGGGTAGGGCAGGCAGAAGGTGGCAATCGCCTGATTTCACCGGGTCTAAAATTATACGGCATCAGGCTGCTTTGGTTTTGCGCAAAAGGGGCTGGACACCACTGTGCAGTCGTTCCTGCAACACATCGTCTTCCACGGCGGCGCTACCTGGGCAGTTTTTAGAAATGACATTCCTGAAAATCTGACTGAAAATGTTAATTCTTCCGCCAAAATTGGCGGGAAGGCATGCACTCTGGTTTGTGGATATATTTCCACATTATTTTATTGGGCCACATTTTTTTTCATGAAGTGAATGGCAATAGTCGTAGATGGAAACAATCTTGATTTTAAACAATGCAGAGTGAGACGAATCATGCTCACAATAAAGCTTACCAAGAAGATGCTTTAATGATTATCAAAACCAATTGAATCAAAAGCATTAATAGTTGTTCTTCGGAATTGAACTCATCGATAATACTGGTTCGTCAAAATGTAATTCTCACCAAAAGTAACCAATATGTCACATTTCCCGCTCGCCGCTCCCAGCTCCCGCCTCGCGCCGTTCGAACATGGTTGCCAGCCATGAAAAACCATTTGCTTGTAGCATTGTTTCTCATGTTGGGCCTATCCGCCTGCGGTGGCGGCGGTGGCAGTGCTGGCGGGGGCGACACGGTGGTGGCGACGACTTCTGGCAATCCCGTGGTGGTGGTGGTGCCTGCCGTGACGGCCGTGTCAGCAAGCAATGTCGCCATCGGCGGCAGCGTGCTGGTCACCGGTACGGGCCTGAGCCAGGTAACGGCCTTCCAGGTAGCCGGCGTGACTGTCGCCACCAGCGCCGCCAGCGACACCAGCGTGACCTTGGCCATGCCGGGCGTGCCCGTGTCGGGCGCCTTGAGCCTGGTCAGCGCCAGCGGCACGGTGGCGAGCAGTTACAACGTGAATGTTTACCAGCCGCTGACGGTCAGCGGCGTCACACCGGCAACGGGCGGCGTCGGCTCCAGCGTCACCGTCGCCGGTAGCGGCATGGGGGCAGTCACGGCGGTGCAGTTTGGCAGTGGCGCGGCGGCAACTGCGCAAAGCCAGAGCGCGACCAGCGTGACGGTTCTGGTACCGGCGGGCGCCGCGACGGGGTCGCTGACCTTGCGCGGTCCGTATAACGACGTGGCCAGCAACGAGACCTACACGATCCTGGCCAGCGTGACGGTGACGTCGATCAGCACGGCCGTCAATGCTTCGACGCTGTCGGTGACGCTGCAGGGCAATAACCTCGATCAGGTGAGTGCTGCCTCGGTGGGCAGCACGCCGGCCGCCATCGTCAGCGCCAGCGCCAGCCAGCTGGTTTTGTCGGCGCCCGCCACGGCGACGGGCAATGTGCTGTTGTCGGCCGCCTCGCGCGTGGCCGTCAATGCGGGCACGGTGTCGGCGTATACCCTGGGCAGCATTGATTTCGCGCAGGTCTTGAGCTTGAACGCCAGCGATACGGCCTTGCGCTTGACGCTTGGCAAACCGGCCGCCGTGCGCGTGCCCGTGCTGGCCATGCAGGCAGGCCAGGCCAGCCCGGTCGTGACTCTCTACGCCACGGCCGCCAATGGCAGCAACCTGGGCAGCATCCCGATGAGCGGCCCGGCGCTCTTGCCGACGGCGAAAAGCGATTACAGCTTCAATGGCAATTTCAGTGCCGTCCTGCCCGCTGCCTGGATCTTGCCCGGCGTGCGCGTGCGCGTCACGGCCGTGGGCAGCGATGGCGTGCAAACCAGCCAGGAAGCGGCGCCCGTCGTTTCCAGCGCGGCCAAAATCCGCCTGGTGCTGGTGCCGTTGAGCACGGACGATGGCGTGGCGCAATTGCCTGACGCCGAGGTAATCCGTGCTGCGCTGACCCGCGTGTATCCGTATGCGGCGGAAAATATCAGCATCAGCACGCGAGCGCCGCTGAGCGTGCCGGGCAGCAGCACGGCCGACAGTTGGTGGAGCACGACCCTGGGAACGCTGGACAGCAAGCGCGCCCAGGAAGACAGCGGTGCCTACTATTATGGTTTCGTGCCGGCCATGTCCGTCAGCCGCGCCGCTGGCCTGGCCTACATTAACCTGCGCACCGGCAGCAATGATTACACGTCGGCCATCGGCCTCGATGCCAAATTCACCAACATCGCGTCGATCGATTCCTTCGGCAATGGCTGGCCTGAATGGCTGACCACGCTGGTGCATGAGCTGGGCCACAACCACTCGCTCAAGCATGTAGCCTGCGGCGGCCCGGCCGACGCCGCCACCGATTATCCGTATGCAAATGGCAACCTGGGGCCGCAACCGCTATATAACAGCAACTATGCGGGCAGCATCGGCCAGCTGAGCAAAGCGGCCTATGGCGCGGGCACGCCAATGAAAGACGTGATGAGCTATTGCAGCGGCGCCTGGTTTTCCGACTACAGTTATGGCCGGGTGCAACAATTCCTGGAAAAGCGCAGCACGCAGGGCACGGGCAGCAATGTGCTGGGCGCCAGCACGTCCGTTGCCGGGAATGGCTATCTGACCATTTCCGGACGCATCACGCCGGCCGGCGTGGCGCTGCATCCAGCCGTTGTCTCGTCCTCGCGCGTCGGCGCGGCCGCCAGCGGCAGCGGCCAGGGCTATACCCTGCGTCTCCTGACGGCGTCAGGACAGACTATCGACTTGCCCTTCGATGCCGTCTCCCTGGCCGATCACGGCGGCAGCGCCATGAGCCATTTCCGCGTCAGCTTCGCCAACCCGGGCGATATCAGCGAAGTGGAAGTATTGTCAAAAGGTAAGGCTTTAGCCAAGCTGGAGCGCCCTGCGCGCCGCAGCAAGGCCGCCGCCAACGATGCTAGTTTTGATGCAACGCAAAGCGGCGGCAAGCTGGCGCTGGCCTGGAATGCCCAAGCCGAGCCGTATGCCGCCGTGCTGCACGTGGCCGCCGATGGCCGCAAGACGGTGGTCGCCAGTGGCTTGACTGGCGGCAACGCCAGCGTTGACGTGAGCGCCTTGCCGGCCGGCGGCCGCTTCGAGGTCAGCCTGTCGTCGTCCATCGGTGGACGCTTGATGAAGGTCATGCGCCGCTAAGCGCTGGCCGGACGAAAAGGGCTTGCCGTTGGCAAGCCTTTTTTCTGTGCGCAGCCATTGGTGCAGAAACTGCACAGGTCCTGTGCCCGGCAGGGGCTGCCATTTTGCCGCCTGCCTGCCTAGAATAGGGCTTCCTGTCACCCATGCGGAGTGCCCCATGCCTATCTTGAACCTGCGTTTATCCACCGCGCCCGATGCGCGCCAGTCGGCCGCCATCGCTGCCATCCTGAGCCGTTTGACGGCGCAACTGTTGCACAAGGCGCCCGAACTGACGTCAGTGGCGATCAGCCATGCCGATGCGGCGCACTGGTTTGTTGGCGGGCCATCGTTGCAGGCACAGGGAAAAACGAGTTTTTTTCTCGATATCCTGATCAGTGATGAAACGAATACGGCGGAGGAAAAGGCCGCGTATATCGCCGCCGTGTTCGCCGCCATGCAGGAGTGCCTGGGCGAGTTGCATGACGTCAGCTACATCCACGTGCATGACGCGCGTCAGGCGGCCTGGGGCTATGGCGGCTTGACGCAGCAGTTCCGCGCCATGCGCCGTGCGCTGCAGCAGCCGTGATCAATCCCAGTGACGTTCTTGATAGTGTTGGACGGCAAAATCGACGAAGACCCTGACCTTGGGCGACAGCTGGCGGCTCTGCGGATACAGCGCGTACAAGCTGCGTGGGCGCATGGTGTAGCCCGGCAACACCTCGACCAGATGGCCGCTGCGCAGCGCGTCGCACACGATGAAGGCCGCCACGCTGGCGATGCCCATGCCGCCCACGGCCGCTTCGCGCAGGGCGACGCTGGTATTGGCTTGCAGGCTGCCGCGTACGGCCACCTTGTGCGTGGCGCCAGCGGCGTCCGTGAAGGACCATGCATCGGGCTTGTCCGCCAGGGTATAGCGCAGGCAATTGTGTTGTAGTAATTCTTCTGGCGTCGCCGGATGGCCATGGCGGGCCAGGTAGGCGGGCGAGGCGACGGCCAGCGTGCGGCTGCTGGCTAGCTGGCGCGCCACCAGAGTGGAGTCGGGCAAGCCGCGCGCCAGGCGCAGCGCCACGTCGAAGCCATCGTCGATCAGGTCGACGATGCGGTCATTGCAGACCAGGTCGAGGTGGATATGCGGGTACTGCCGGGTGAAGTGAGGCAGCCAGGCGGCCAGTTCCAGGGCGCCGAAGGCCATCGGTGCATTGATGCGCAGGCTACCGGACGGTTGCGCCTGATGCTGGGCGACGGCGCGGTCGGCAGCGTCGAGCGCATCGAGTATGTCGCGGCTGGCCAGATAATATTCCTGGCCGGCGGCCGTCAGTGCGAAGCGGCGCGTCGTGCGGTTCAGCAACTGGGCGCCCAACTGGCTTTCCAGCTGGCCGATCTGGCGCGAGATGATGGAATGTGACACGCCCAGCGCGGCGCCGGCAGCGGTGAAGCTGCCCAGTTCCACGACGCGGCGCAGGGCGCGCAGGGCGCTCAGCTGGTCCATGGGGCGCTTGCCGCCGGGTTGGTCGGTTTGCCAGTTAAACGAAACGCTTGCCTTCGAGCGGGAAGCCCTTGATGAATTCGGCAGCGGGCAGGCGCTTGCCGCCCGGTTTTTGCAGTTGCGTCAGGCGCAGCGAGCCATTGCCGCAGGCAACGATGATGCCGTGCTGGGCGTCGGCCGCCAATACCTGGCCCGGCGCTTCCTTGCTGTCCGCTTCGAGTGCGTCGGCGGCCCAGATCTTGATGGTCACGCCGTCGACCTGGCCGCAGGCGCCGGGAAACGGATTGAAGGCGCGGATTTTCAGGCCCAGTTCCAGGGCCGGCTGGCTGAAGTCCAGCGCCGCTTCGTCCTTGGCAATTTTTGCCGCATAGGTGACGCCCGCTTCCGGCTGCGGCACCGCTTCCAGTGGCTGCTGCTGCATCTTGCGCAGGGTCTCGACGATCATTGCGCCGCCCAGCCTGGCTAGCTTGTCGTGCAAGGTGGCGGTGGAGTCGCCCGCTTCGATGGGCGTGCGCTCGATGGCCAGCATGGGGCCCGTGTCGAGGCCTTCTTCCATCTGCATGATGGTCACGCCCGTCTCATCGTCGCCCGCCTCGATGGCGCGGTGGATGGGGGCGGCGCCGCGCCAGCGCGGCAGCAATGAACCGTGGATATTGATGCAGGGTTTGATGTCGAGCGTGCTGCGCGGCAAGATCAAGCCGTAGGCGGCGACCACCATCACGTCGTAGTCTGTGGCCAGCAGGCGCTCGTGGGCCGCCTTCGCTTCGGCGGCGCGCTGCGGGTCCTTGCTGTCCATGCGCAAGGACAGTGGCTGCAGCACGTCGATGCCGTGTTCCTGCGCGTACTGCTTGACGGCCGAGGCGTGCATTTGCATGCCGCGTCCGGCAGGGCGGTCGGGCTGGGTCAGCACCAGCGGAATCTCAAAGCCCGCTTCGTGCAAGTCTTTCAGGGCCGTGGCGGCGAATTCAGGCGTGCCTGCGAAGATCACTTTCATATTATTCCTTGACGTGAGGTGCGCAGGCCCGCGCCCGAGGGCGCCAGGCTGGCGTGGTGTAACTATTACTCTTGACGGTCAGTCTATCAGCAGTGGCTTAGAAGCGGCGATTCTGTGCGCGCAGGCTCGCTTCGCGTTCGAGGCCACGGGTTTCCTTGATCATCTTGGCCTTGATGCGGTTGCGCTTGAGCGGCGACAAGTATTCGACGAATACCTTGCCCAGCAGATGATCCATCTCATGCTGGATGCAGACGCCCAGCAAGCCATCGGCGTCCAGTTCAAACTGCTTGCCGTGGCGGTCCTGCGCGCGCACCTTGATGCGGGCCGGGCGCTCGACGCCATCGTAGACGCCGGGCACGGACAGGCAGCCTTCGTCGTAGACCTGCTTTTCGTCGCTGGCCCAGGTGATTTCCGGGTTGATGAATACTTGCAGCTGGTTTTTTTCTTCGGTGATATCGATCACCATCATCTGGATATGTTCGTCCACTTGCGACGCAGCAAGGCCGACACCAGGGGCGTCGTACATGGTTTCGGCCATGTTGTCGATCAGGGTTTGCAGGCGGTCGTCAAAGGCGGTAACGGGCTTGGCGACCGTGTGCAGGCGAGGATCGGGGTAACGCAGGATATTTAATATGGACATACGGATTCGACTGGTTAAGGTGGGCGCCGGTGCGCCGGATTGTTCATGCCTGGGCCATGCGGAAGATGGCACGGCTGTTTTGTTTTGAGTACGCTACGCTTGGGCGCGTGCTGCGCAGCGGCGCGGCAGATGCATTTGCCAGTGCGTCGATTAGTCTGATTCAAAGGGAAATTTTATCACAGACGCCCATTTACCTGTGAAAGGTGGGCCTTTTTGCCAGGGCGATTGCATGAAGGATTAGTGGTCGGTTTGGCCGTAGGGAAAAAATATTGCTTGTAAACCTGCCAAGAAAGGCGTTTACTTTCGATATTTGGACGCGCAAATGGCAAACGAACCGATCTCGCTGGTGGCAGCATTCGATGACTTGAACGACCCGCGT
>NZ_JBNYXW010000024.1:0-88202 GCF_051380875.1 Janthinobacterium woesei | reverse complement strand
AAGACGAGAGTAAACGCGAAAACGAGAAAGTTTACAAGGGCTGCCGCAACGCATTGAATGTAAACGGCTTTTTCGCCCAC
Source organism: Janthinobacterium woesei (assembly GCF_051380875.1). Classification (NCBI taxonomy): domain Bacteria; kingdom Pseudomonadati; phylum Pseudomonadota; class Betaproteobacteria; order Burkholderiales; family Oxalobacteraceae; genus Janthinobacterium; species Janthinobacterium woesei. The sequence continues at coordinate 88,122 of NZ_JBNYXW010000024.1, read as the reverse complement.
GCGCTCGACGGTCCGGACTTGTGTATAACGACGTGGGCTCAAGCAGTCTACCCAGTTAGGCGAAGAGAGTTTATAGAGTTGCCGAGGGCCGTTTTGGGGTGTTGCCTGGCAGTGGCCGCCTGCGACTAGAAGCGGACGTTTTCATGGGTGTGACAATGTATGCATTTTGCTTACCTGTAATTTGTTATTCTCTACGGCCGCTCGTGACCAATGTTGGCAATTAAAAGGCAGGTCGACCATAGTGTTAAATTAATTCTAGGAAACCATACATGCACTTGCCAGCCGCCACAAACGCCCCCCGAGACTTTGATTTCATTATCGGTGATTGGCTTGTGAAACATAGACGGCTAAATTCAAAATTTACAAATTGCAACGAGTGGACGGAGTTTGACGGGCTTTCTTCGACCGTAAAGACACTGGGTGGCTTTGGAAACTTAGAGGACAATGTACTCTACTTCCCAGATGGTACGTTCCGCGCTCTTGCACTCCGCTCGTTTTGTATTAAATCCGAAACTTGGTCGATCTGGTGGCTCGATGCACGTAACCCGGCAACGCTCGATATCCCTGTTGTTGGAAAATTCTCCAATCACATTGGCTTATTTTTTGCAGACGACATACTTGATGGTCAACCAATAAAGGTGCGGTTCACCTGGACTGCAACACCTAGGGAAAATCCTCGTTGGGATCAAGCCTTTTCTAAGGACCAAGGAAGAACATGGGAAACGAACTGGACTATGGATTTCGTGCGCGCCACACAGGGAATCGCACCCATTAGCCCTTGAAGGCTGAGACTGCCAACGATGGTAATCGGCCAGAAGCGGTCGTTAGCGGGTGAGTGACAATGTGTGAGTTTTTCCCCGCGGTAATCCGCAATCCTCTGGTGCCACTATCTATCGCTATCGATAATTCGAATTTTCGAAGTTAAAGAGAACATCATCGTCCTTTCGGTAAATTCGCCTATTGACCGGTTTCACGAGTTTGGCTGTGAGTCATTTGAAGTCACCACTCCACATTCAATACATCAAAGAAATTTATTCGCAAATGTATTAAGTTTTACCTCCAAAAATAAATTATAAATTTAAGAAAAAATGAAAAAAACTCTTACTTGGCTGCATTTATCTGACATACATTTCTGAAAAAAAACAAACTGGCGCGATGATTTTAGCCGCGATACTTTGCTAAAGTACTTGAAAGGAATTTTTGAAGTAAATCCCGAATTGAAGCCGGATTTTGTTTTTTGCACGGGTGATATAGCATTCGGTGAAGTGAGATCTGACCCTTTATCTGAGCAGTATGTAAAAGCCAAAGAATTTTTCGACAAAATTTTAACAATATGTGGAAAAGAATCGGTTATGCCAAAGGAACGGCTATTTTTAGTTCCTGGGAATCATGATATCGATAGGTCGAATGTTAATGCTGACGCGCAAGCGATGTATAAAAAGTTTTCTTGCGATTCTGAAAATAATTGCTCAAAAATTAATTCTAGATTTAATGAAAAAAGTATTGAATTCAAAGATGCAATTCGTAGATTAGATCAATATGGAGAGTTCATAAAAGAATACCTTCCTCACCAGTATGACGCTGAGGGAAGATATTTTTACGCGCAAAATATTACGGTTCATGGAATCACCGTGGGGATAGCCGGATTTAACTCAGCTTGGACTTGTGCCGGCGAGGAGGATGATAGAAACTTATGGCTAGCGGCTGAGTGGCAATTTAATTCTGCGGCTTCAGTAATTTCGAACGCAGATATTCGCGTTGGACTCATTCATCATCCAATGGATTGGTTTAATACTGCGGAAAGGAATATTGTCAGTAGGAGAATATCCACTGATTTTGATTATTGGCTACATGGACACACTCACAATTCTTGGGTGGCTCCAGGCTCCACCCACATCGTCGTCGGTGCAGGAGCGGTCGGTGCGGAAATGAGTGAAGAGTTTGGTATAAATCTTACGACTGTTAATTTCGATGAGTGCACGGGTGTAACTCGCCTCCATGCAAAAAAATCAAGTGCTTCTGGCTGGATGATTTCCCCAGTTCCTAGTCATGCACCTACTGGTGAATGGTGCTATTCATTACCGACTCGAATAGCTGAGATATTTTATCAAAAAGGAGAAGCTATGACACGCGAAATGGATCTGGATAATTCTTCTAGAGACGGATTAATTTCACGTTATTTTTCGAGGAAATTGGAAGATTCACTACGTTCTTTTTCTAGCCACTCGAATTCATGGGTAGACCGTATCCTATCGACCGCGTCGGAAACTGAAAAAAATTCCGATCTCGCGGAGAAAATAAATTTTTCTGAACTAATAAAAAATCCGAAATCTGCACTTATTAAAGCGCCACCACAATATGGTTTAACCTGTTTATCTCATAAAATCGTGCTTGAGGCGTGGAATAGTCCTTTGCGATCACTGTTTTTGTACTTGGATGCTAGGAATTTACAACCTCACAAATCATCGATTGAACAAGCGACTTCTGATGAACTGCAGATGCTCGGGCGTACTCGCAGTGAAATTAATTGCGTCATCCTCGACTCCTTCGATTCTGACGAGAAAAACATGGTGAAAATGCTAAAAAATGTTAGCATTATTTTTTCCGGGATTCCTCTGGTAGTGATGATGAAGATGTCGAGTGGGAGCTTTAATCTGACAAGCATCGACATAGAGGATAGGAAATTTGAAGAATATTATCTTTGGACAATTGGAAGAAGTGTAATTAGAAATATTGTCGCAGCTTATAACGAAGTAAGAAAGATTGGCGATGAAGATACTGTCACCGCGAGAATTACATCTGATCTTTCTGTGTTGAATCTCCATCGAACGCCAATTAATTGCATAACCTTGCTGAAAGTATCGGAGGCCGAGTTCGATGAAAGTCCCGTCAATAGATGCGACGTAATTAGACGAGTCCTCTTTTTATTATTTAATGTAGATACTTTGCCTTCATACAAAAGTAAGCCGGATCTCAAAGACTGTGAATATGTTTTGGGTAGTTTCTGCGAAGGGCTATTGCGGTCAGGAAATCATCTCTTTGCCAGAGACAAATTCCTTTCGGATGCACAAGCATTTTGTAAAGATAAATTAATTGATTTGGAAACAAGCTCAGTCTTCGACATACTATACCAAAATAATATAATTATAAAGATTGGTCATTTTTTTCGATTCAAGTCATCATATTGGATTTTCTACTTTTCCGCCCAGCGGATGTATCATGACGAGGAATTTGCTAATTTCATATTAAGCGATATGCGTTATTCGCTTTATCCTGAAGTAGTTGAATTTTACACGGGTATTGATAGGAGGAGAAACAATGCTTTAGAAATCCTAATAAATGACTTAAGTAAAATTCATCAACAGGTTCAAAATCAATGCGGTTTGCCTTTTGATGTCAATCCGTATAGATACTCATTATGGAACTCATCAGAGGCCACACGAGAAAAAATGGAAAAGGAGATTGCGGAGGGGGTGAAGGAGTCAAATTTACCAGTCGCCATCAAAGACCAGTATGCAGATAAATTATATGATAAGTCAAAACCTTATCAGCAAGAAATAAAAAACGTCCTTGGTGCTCATAATTTTAGCAATATGCAAAGTGTGATGTCTGCAGGAGCGAGAGCATTACGAAATAGTGATTATGCGTCGACTGACGTAAAAAAGAGACTGTTAAAGGAGATAATGAATTGCTGGCATCAAACAACTCGGGTTCTTTTTGTAATTTTACCTCTCTTGGCAAAAGAAGGTTATGCCGCGTATGATGGCGCAGCTTTTGCGCTTGGTGATGGATTTGGCACTGAACCGAATGAGAGGTTATTACGTATTCTCGTAAGTATTCCTTATAACGTTTCCTGCTGGGTGCAAGATGATTTGTACTCTAGAAAAATGGGGCCATTATTGCTTGATCAACTTTTTGGTGGAGAGATAGGAGAAATTGAGAAGCATGAGCTTGTTTTAATATTAATTTCATATAGGCCCAAGAACTGGGATAAGGCTATTCAACGCTATATATCAGAATGCGGAAAAAGCTCATTTTATTTGATGGACACTTATCAGGCGTTACGCACTCAATATCGCATAGGCTATTTCTCCGATGCCGCTTCCCTGTCGACAGTAGAACACTTAATAAAACTTGCTGCAGCCAAACATGTTACAGGGCAAAAATTGCCAAACGAGAAATCACTAAAAAATCTAAAAGGGGATTTTATTCCTGATAGAATAGTATAAATTGAAAATCTTCGAGTGATTGATTTTGAATGGTTTTTAAGATCAATTCTATATCTTTTTCCCTTGAAAATATGCTAAAACATCTGTAAGGAGTCCGACGTCAAAGGGATAAATGTTTTCTTTGGCTGGAATTGGCTATAGCACCAGGGTCCGCAAAGGGGCGCAAGCTGTCGGTAGGGGAAGGTCAGCAATCGGCCAGCAGTGGCGACCGTGGCGTGATGCAAGCTGGTGTGCAGTTTCCGCGTGCAGATAGCAACGCTACTGCACGGTTTTTGTTTTGCATTGCAAAGCCATGCCTGTCGAAGCGTTACCAGTGTCTGTTAATCAATGTGATGACTCTGGTGTCAAGTCGCTTCGCCTGCGGCTGATCCTGTGGCCAGGGTGGCGCCCCAGCGCTGCTTTGCCGCCTGGAAGTCGAGTGGGCTGCGCCACAAGTCTGCGTAGGTCCAGTCGGCGTTCGGGGTGCGCCACACGATTTCCAGCGCCAGCCCATCGGGGTCGCGGGCATACACTGAGAGATGCATGGGCTGGTGTACGCAATCGATCAAGGCGCCGGCCTCTTTCAGTCGCTGGCCCATGTTCTCCAGCTCTGTGATGGTGCCGACCTCGAAAGCGACGTGGAACATCCCCGGCCCGGAGGGCTGACCCCAGCCCGGGAGGGGCAGGGTCGCATTGGCAATGATCGCGATATCGTGATGATTGCTCGATTCGCCGGCGGCGCGAAAGAAGCGCATCTCTTTCCAATTATCTTGTGCAGCCAATGTGGAAACGAGCTCGAGTCCGAGCACGTCCCGGTAAAAAACAGTCGAAGCTTCCAGGTCGGAGACCGAAAGAACCACGTGATTGACGCGGCGGATAGACATAGAATTTCCTTGTTATTGAGTAATGGTAGGGATAGCGGCCATCCGCGCTGATCGACAGGGTGCGCGCTGCCAGCGCAGCATTTAAGGAGTGCTCTGGCTGTAGAGGGAAAGGCGGCGCATCAGTTCGCCGGCTGCGATGAGTTGGGCGCGTTCTGGTGCGGAAAGGCAAGTCTGCATGGCTTCCAGCAGCCAGCTATCGCGCCTGGTCCGCGTGGCATGCACGAGAACGCGGCCTGCCTCGGTAAGCGAGAGACGCACCTTGCGCTTGTCAACAGGATCGGGGGTACGCTGAATCAGGCCGCGCTCATCGAGCTTGCCCAGAATCTGCGCGAGATTGGAGGAATGCAGCTCCAGTTCGGACGCAATCTGTGTCGGTGTCGCATGGCCAGCACCCCGCTCAATCACCCCCAAAGCCATCAGTTCAGTCCATGTCTCGCCATCTGCGCGCGCCGATTGCCGGAGGCGCCGTGTGAGCGCGACGATGTTATCGCGCAGTTCTGAAATTTGTTCACGTTGTTGTTTGATATCTTGCATATACCTATAATGACATAGCTATTAAAAAATAGCAAATTAAGCTATTGGGTTCCTGCTTTGGATCCTGAAAACATCGAAAATAGCCGCCTTCTTTGCTTGCGCCAGGGCGCACTGCCAAAGGTCTCTGTTGTCTGCGGGGTTCGGCTCTTCGTCCTGCCAGTTTTTTCTGGCTCGCGTACAATCGCGCCTTATGTATATCGATTCCCATTGCCATATCAATTTCCCCGAGCTGGCTGCTCGCATGCCCGAGATTCTGGCCAAGATGGCAGAGAACAAGGTCACGCACGCCTTGTGCGTGTCGGTCGACTTGCCGGACTTTCCACAGGTGCTGGCCCTGGCCGAGCAGTATCCGCATATTTTTGCTTCCGTCGGCGTGCATCCCGACTACGAAGACACGCCTGAACCGTCCGTGGAAGACCTGGTGCGACTGGCCGACCATCCGAAGATTATCGCCATCGGCGAGACGGGCCTCGACTATTTCCGCCTGACGGGCGACCTGGAGTGGCAGCGCGAGCGCTTCCGCACGCACATCAAAGCATCAAGAATCACCCGCAAGCCCTTGATTATTCACACAAGAGCGGCCAGCGAAGACACCATCCGCATCATGCGCGAAGAAGGCGCCGGCGTGGCCGATGGCGGCGTGGCTGGCGTCATGCATTGCTTTACGGAATCCCTGGAAGTGGCGAAAGCCGCCATCGACATGGGTTTCTATATTTCCTTCTCCGGCATCGTCACGTTCAAGAGCGCGAAAGACTTGCAGGCCGTGGCACTGGAAGTGCCACTGGAACGCATTTTGATCGAGACCGATTCGCCCTATCTTGCCCCTGTGCCATTCCGTGGCCGCATGAATGAACCGGGCTATGTGGCCCACGTGGCCGAATACCTGTCGACCCTGAAAGGCATACCATTGGCCCAGGTGGCGCAACAGACGACGGATAATTTCTTCAAGTTATTCAATCAGTTGCCATAATTTCTTAAGGTAAAACATGATGAAAAAACTCGCGCTGGCGATGCTGTTGTGCTGCGCTGGCGCAAGCTACGCGGCGCCGGAACCGGACGCTTTCTTTCGCGCCGTGTCGGTTGACAACGCCAGCGGTGTGCGCAGCATGCTGGCTGAGGGCATGAATCCGAACCAGCTTGATGCAAAGCGGGGGGACATTGCCCTCGTGCTGGCCCTGCGCGACGATGCCGACAAGGTCTTCAAGGTCTTGCTCGACGCGCCCGGCATCGACCTGGAAGCGCGCTCGGCCAATGGCAACACGGCGCTGATGATGGCTGCCTACAAGCACAGGCGCGATGCCGTCGACGCCTTGCTGGCCAAGGGCGCCAAGGTCAACCAGAGCGGCTGGACGGCGCTGCACTATGCGGCTTCGGCGGGCGACTTGCCCATCATGAAGATATTGCTCGATCGCGCAGCCGTGCTCGACGCGCGCGCCCCGGCCAACATCACGCCGCTGATGTTTGCCGCCCGCGAAGGGCAGGAGGGCGCCGTCAAGCTGCTGCTGTCATGGGGCGCCGATGCCAGCCTGAAGAGCGACCATGGCTGGACGGCCGCACAGTTTGCCCAGGCCGCCGACATGCCGGGCGTGGTGGCCATCATCGTCGCGGCGCAGAAGACCCGCGCGGCGCGCAAATAGTCAGAAAAATAGTCAGTAAGTAATATCTTTTCAGTAATGATTTCCATGCCAGCGCTCAAACTGGCATGGAATTGCCTGTCACCTCAGCCCTTTGTTCCCCTTCCCGATTAACGATAATGAGTTCGTCGCATTAATCAGGAGATCATTCGCATGGGCCATCCATTCAACGCCAGGCGTCGGCTGGTTTGCCGCCGCCCCTCGCGCAGCCCGTGCGATGACACTGCTTTCTGGAATGACAAAATCGACCGGCCATCGGAGCCAGACTCCAAGAGGACAGACATGCTGAATGAACGAGAAATCGAGAGTTGTTACCTGGGGCAATTTATCCCCGTCCATTATCACCACAATATGTTGATGGACCAGAACCGCATGCACGGGTTCAAGGCGGCGATCGATTACGCGGTAAAACCCGGCATGAAGGTGCTGGAGCTGGGTGGCGGCACGGGCGTGCTGTCGTGGTTTGCGGCCGCGCGCGCCGACAAGGTCTGGTGCGTGGAGTTCAATCCGGACATGGTCAAGGAAGCGCACAAGATGCTGGCGCTCAATCCGAACGGTGAAAAAGTCGAGGTCATCCATGCGGATGCCTTCGAATACCTGCCGCCCGAACCTGTCGATGTGGTCATCTGTGAAATGATTCATGTGGGCATGCTGCGCGAAAAGCAGGTGGAAGTGATCGAATCGTTCAAGCGCCGCTATCTGGCCCGCTTTGGCGGGCCGCTGCCCATCTTCCTGCCCGAGGCCGTCATCATGGCCGTGCAGCCGATGCAGCAGGAATACGATTTCGAGGGCTTTTATGCGCCCATCGTCCAATTCCAGGAAACCACCGCCATCCACCCGGGCGTGCAGGAACTGGCGCCGCCGTCCGTCTACAGCATCATCGACTTCAGCCAGCCGACCGACAGCGTGTTCGGCTTCGACGGCAAGTTCGTTGTCGAGCGTAGCGGCACACTGAACGCCTTGCGTTTCGTCACCAAGAACATCCTGGCCGTGGTGCCCGAGCGCTCTACCACCATCGACTGGCTGAATCACTACATGTGCTTGCCACTGGCCGTGCCGGTGGCCGTGAAGGCGGGCGATGTGCTGCAAGTGAGCTTCCAGTACCGCGCCGGCGGCTCGATTCCTTCGCTGGAAGCATCGATCCGCGCACAGGTCATCTATGACGTGAACCTGCAGCCCGTGGTCCAGAACGCCGTCTACGCTTGAACACCTGACTAAACCTGCTGCGCGTCGCGATTTGCGGCCTGCGATGCTCACTGTGCTCTAGCACAGTTGCGCTTCTCAGCCACAACTCGCTGTCGCTCGCTCCGGTTTTGTCAGACGTTCGAACCCGAGTTTGACCAGCGCCGCAGGCATTTCGTCCTGCGGCGTTTGTCCATTCAGGGTATATTTCGTCTTTTACCCACTGGACAGCTTTATTATCATGGAACAGATCGATCAGCGTTACCTCGTGCAACAAAACAAAATCAGCGACGGCGAGACCAAGCCGCCCGTGTTTGCCAAGGTGATGCGCAGCAAGGAAGGCGTGTTTGAAGGCGTCTCGTTCATCAAGTCAAAGGAAAAGGCGACTATCCTGACCATCGAGGAAGCCAACCAGGCCATCAAATGGGCCACCGGCAAGAAGCCGAACGCGCACGAGTACATCACGAAAGTCATTTGCGTCGGCCAATAAGGTCGTCGAAGGTACGCAGCAACTACCGTTCATTCCCGTTTTCACGCCGTCCATCCCCGCATGCTGCAGTTCGTCGCATGGCCGTTGCCGGCGTAACAGCGCTTTTATATAGTGGTGTCACGGTAGCGGGGCAAGCTCAGCTTGCTCCGCACATTTCATTTCAGGGGGACGCGATGCTCGGTTTCGTGCTGTGGCTGTTATTGCTGATGCTGTGCTGGCCCCTGGCCTTGCTTGCCCTCGTGCTGTACCCGCTGGCCTGGCTGTTGTTGCTGCCATTTCGCCTGATCGGCATCGGCGTGGATGGCGTGTTCGAACTGCTGCGCGCCATCGTCATGCTGCCGGCGCGCGTATTGGGCGGCGGACGGCGCTAAATTGTATATTCCCCATAAAAAATGGCGCCATTGGCGCCATTCTCATTTGCGTAACCCATTGCAGAACTGCGCTGCTTACAGATCGACCATGAAACCTGCGCCTATCGATTTCTGCGAATAGTTGTAATCGATCAGGCTCTGGCCATAGCCCGAGAACAGTTGCAGATAACCCTTCAGGTTGGCTTTCAGCGGGAAAGCCCAGCTTGCCTGCATCGAACCATGCTTCTTGCTGAAATTACGGCGCGCGGTCACGGCGTATTCATGGCCCTCATTGCGGTAGCTCAAGCTTAAGTCGCCATGTCCCATGTAATCGATGATATCGATATTGTCATTGTCGGTCTTGCCACTGTCGAGGCGGTGCCACACACGGGCCGCGATGGCCAGATTGTTGTGTTCCATGCCCAGCTCGGCATACACGCGGTTCCAGCTGCGCGACAGGGTGGACGTCTGGCCGTTCGACTGGTGTACCAGGCCAAGGTTCACGTAATTGAATTCCAGGCCGGCAAAATTCTTGTTGATCGGCATGACCAGCATGAGTTCGGGCTGAAAGTTGGTCTCCCGGAAGGGGCTGGACGCCTTGCGGTTATAGGCTTGCCAGAAACTTTGCTGCGTGTAGCCAAACCACATGTCGATGGGCGTGCCGGCTATGTCTTCGAGCATCTTCATCTTGAAGCTTAACTGGAACGTCAACTCCACGTGCTGGCTCTTGACGCCGCCGGGCGTGAAATCCTGGAATGGCTCGTCGTTGGAGGCATTGCTGTAATTGGCCAGCAGCAGATAGGTATCGCGGTGGGGGCGGAAGTTGAACAGGCCCCGTTTGGACGCATCGTTAAGCTCCCAGGATTGCTGGGTGCGCGAGATCGGCGCTTCGGGCGGGGCGGCACCGGCCTGGGCGATATTCGGGATGACGGCATTGACCGCTTCCGGCGTGGCGACGCCGGGCGCGCTGACCATCGTGATGGGCGCTACCTCTGCCGCTGCGGCCAGGGCGGTGGCGGACGTTTTTGCATTGCCGCCGGTGGCGATGGCTGCCGCCTCTGCGGCCTTGGCCAGCATATCGAAGCAGCCCAGGCGGGCGCTGGCGTCACCGAGCACGGCGCAACGCTGCATTTGCTGCTCCAGTTCGCCGGCCATGGCCAGCGCTGGCGACACCAGCAGGGAGGAGAGAATTATTTTTCTTAATTGGGTCGTCATAGGCTGAGTGGGGCAGATCGTTCGGTGTGCGCCTGGGCTGGGATGCCGGCGGCGTCGCCTTGCACGGCGAGATGCCATGCGTATTGATTTTGATTAATCTTTGTTGATTGCTGGCTTAAAAATAAAGCATGGAAAGTATAGCTGAATCCTGCAATTACCCTGCGCGCCTAACGTGCGCGCGTGCGCCGGTGTTGCGCGCACGGTAAAAAATGCTCAGCGCATGCTGCTCAAATCGATGTCTGCTACACTGGAAAACCGGTGCAAACCCTGGTGCGCCGTGGCTAGCCATGGAGATTGTGATGACCCGCAAAACACCTATCGAGCGCTACCGCAACATTGGCATCAGCGCCCATATCGACGCCGGCAAGACCACCACCACCGAGCGCATCCTGTTCTACACGGGCGTCAATCACAAGATAGGCGAAGTGCACAATGGCGCCGCCACCATGGACTGGATGGAACAGGAGCAGGAACGGGGCATCACCATCACCTCGGCCGCCACCACGGCTTTCTGGAAAGGCATGGCCGGCAACTTTCCCGAACACAGGATCAATATCATCGATACGCCGGGCCACGTGGATTTCACGATCGAAGTCGAGCGCTCGATGCGCGTGCTCGATGGCGCCGTGATGGTCTACGATGCCGTCGGCGGCGTGCAGCCGCAGTCCGAAACCGTCTGGCGGCAAGCCAACAAATACCATGTGCCGCGCATCGCTTTCGTCAACAAGATGGATAGGGTGGGGGCGGACTTCCTGCGCGTGCGCCAGCAGATTGGCGCCCGCCTGAAAGGCGTGGCCGTGCCGATCCAGCTGCCGATCGGCGCCGAAGACCATTTTACGGGCGTGATCGACCTCTTGAAAATGCGCGCCATCACCTGGGACGACGCCAGCCAGGGCGTGCAGTTCAGCTATGGCGAGATTCCCGCGGAACTACAGGTGCAGGCGCAGGAGTGGCATGAGCATCTGATCGAACACGCGGCCGAGGCGACGACCGAGATGACGGAACGCTACCTGAATGGCGACACCTTCACGGAAGCGGAGCTGAAACAGGCCTTGCGCGCGCGCACCATCCGCAATGAAATCGTGCCCATGCTGTGCGGCAGTGCATTCAAGAACAAGGGCGTGCAGGCAATGCTCGACGCGGTCATCGAATACCTGCCGTCGCCGATGGAAGTGCCGCCCATCATGGGCCATGACGAGCATGACAACGAAGTGGAGCGCCATCCGACCGACGAGGAACACTTTTCGGCCCTGGCCTTCAAGATCATGACCGACCCGTTCGTGGGGCAGCTGACGTTCTTCCGCGTGTATTCGGGCGTGGTGAACTCGGGCGATATGGTCTACAACCCCACCAAGAGCGCGCGCGAGCGGCTGGGGCGCATCCTGCAGATGCATGCGAATGAACGCAAGGAAATCAAGGAAGTGTATGCGGGCGACATCGCCGCCGCCGTGGGCCTGAAAGCCGTCACCACGGGCGATACCCTGTGCGCCATCGACCATATCATCATGCTGGAAAAGATAATTTTCCCGGAACCTGTGATCTCGCAGGCGGTCGAACCAAAGACCAAGCCGGACCAGGAAAAGATGGGTATCGCCCTGAACCGCCTGGCGCAGGAAGATCCGTCGTTCAAGGTGCATACGGACGAGGAATCGGGCCAGACCATCATGTCGGGCATGGGCGAGTTGCACCTGGAAATTCTGGTGGACCGCATGCGCCGCGAATTTGGCGTCGAAGCGAATGTGGGCAAGCCGCAAGTGGCGTACCGCGAAACCATCACGCGCACGGTGGAGGACGTGGAGGGCAAGTTCGTCAAGCAATCGGGCGGACGGGGCCAGTACGGCCACGTGGTGCTGAAACTCGAACCCTTGCCGCCGGGCACGGGCTACCAGTTCGTCGATGCCGTCAAGGGGGGCGTGGTGCCGCGCGAATTCATCCCGGCCGTCGACAAGGGCATCATCGAGACACTGAAATCGGGCGTGCTGGCCGGCTATCCGGTTGTAGACGTGAAGGCAACATTGACGTTTGGCTCTTACCACGACGTCGATTCGAATGAAAACGCCTTCCGCATGGCCGGTTCCATCGCCTTCAAGGATGGCATGCGCAAGGCCCACCCCGTGCTGCTCGAACCGATGATGCAGGTGGAAGCGGAGACGCCGGAAGAGTTCATGGGCAACGTCATGGGCGACCTGACGGCGCGCCGGGGCATGGTGCAGGGCGTTGACGACATCCCCGGCGGCGCGGGGCGCATCGTCAAGGCGCTGGTGCCGCTGGCCGAAATGTTCGGCTATTCCACCACCCTGCGTTCGCTGACGCAGGGCCGCGCCACCTACACCATGGAGTTCAAGCACTATGCGGCCGTGCCGAAACATGTCCTGGAGCAAGTGGCGGCGGCAGGGAAGGCGAAGTAATCGCTGCTTTCACCCCGGTATTTGCCGTTGGGTTACGGTTAATGCGCCGAATTTTGCGCGATGATCGCATCGGCCATCTTCTCCGCCTCGTCCACCGGCTGGCTCAGGGCCTTGGTGGCGTACAGGGTCGATGCCAGCATCGGCTGGTCCAGGGTTGCGCCTTCGCCGTGGCTGGTATCGACCGTCACGGTCGTCGACAGGCCGATGCGCAGCGGGTGGGCGGCCAGTTCCTTCGGCTCCAGGGTGATGCGCACGGGCACGCGCTGCACCACCTTGATCCAGTTGCCGGTGGCGTTTTGCGCCGGCAGCAGGGAAAACGCGCTGCCCGTGCCGGCCGACATGCCCAGCACCTTGCCGTGGTACACCACCTTGCTGCCGTACAGGTCCGTCTCGATCGTGGCCGCCTGGCCGACGCGGATATTGCGCAATTCGGATTCCTTGAAGTTGGCATCGACCCATAATTGATCGAGCGGCACGATGGACATCAGGGGCGTGCCCGGCGTCACATGGCTGCCCAGCTGCACGCTGCGCTTGGCCACATAGCCGGAAACGGGCGCGATCACGGCGTTGCGGCGCACGGCCAGCCACGCCTGCACCACGTCGCCCCTGGCCGACAGCACGGCCGGGTGGCTGGCCAGGTTGACGCCGGCCACGCCGGACTTGGCGGACTCGGCCTGGCGCTGCGCCACCGTCAAGGCCGCTTTCGCATCATCGACAGCCTGTTTCGCATGGGCCAAGTCTTCGCCGGAAATCGTATGATCAAGCGCCAGCGGCGCGCGGCGAGACAGGTTGCCTTGCGCCGTCGCCAGGGCCAGGCGGCGCTGCTCGATGACGGCGTCGTACTGCGCCACGCTGGCATAGCGTTCGCGCTCCTGGCGCACCACGTTGCCCAGGCGCGCCTCGGCCTGGCTCAGGGCCAGGTTCGCATCGATGCCATTCAAGGTGATCAGCGGGGCGCCCGCCTTGACCATTTGTGTTTCGTCGGCGCGGATTTCATCGACATTGCCCGTCACTTGCGCCGACAGGGTGACCAGGTTGCCGCCCACATAGGCGTTGTCCGTGACTTCTTCCTTGGTCAGCACCAATTGATAGTAGACGGCCCAGGCCACGCCGGCCACGACAAAGGCGGCCGTGATGGCGAGGAGGACGGCCTTGCGCTTGCCGGGTTGTTCCGTTTGGGTGCTCATAGGGGTGGTATCGCTGCTCATGATGTGTTCCGTAGTCAATTGTTATTGTTGGGCGGTGCTGCTGGTGCTGGCATTGGCGGCAAAATCGCTGCTGCCCCGGTAACCGCCGCCCAGTGCCACGTTCAGGTTGATTTCCGCGTTCTGGCGCTGGTTTTGCAGCTGCATGCCCAGGTCCACCTGGCCGCGCACGGTCATTTCCGCACTGAGCTGGGTGGCGCGGTCGGCCAGCCCTTGTTTCAGGCGGGCATTCGCGTTGCGCAACTGCTTTTCGCTGGCGCGCAGGTTTTCCTGCTGCAGGCGCAGCTGGTTTTCCACTCCCTGTACCTTGGCGCCCGCCTGCGCCACATCGCGCACCACGTTGAAAACGTTCTGGTTATAGTCGGCGATCAACGCGTTGCGTTCGCTGCGCGCGCCGTTCAGTTGCGCCTGCAGCCGGCCGCTGTCGAACAGTGGCAGCGACAGGGCCGGACCGATGAACAGCGTGCGGCTGCCCGATTCGAGCAGCTTGCCCAGCCTGATGGCATCGAGGCCAAACGAGGCGCCGAGGTCGATATCGGGATAGAAAGACGCTTGCGCTGCCTCGATGCGGCTCATCGACGCCTGCACGCGCCAGCGCGCCGCCTGCAAGTCGGGCCGGCGCGCCAGCAATTCCATGCCCAGCTTGCCGGGCAGGGCGTGCGGCAACGCTTGCGCTACTTTCGGCTGCAAGGTGGCCAGCGCCGTGCCATCGGCGCCCAATAGCGCGCGCAAGGCTTCGCGCTCGGTGACGATCTGCGTTTCGAGCAGGGCAATTTGTTGCTGCAGCAGGCTCAAGCGCGTTTGCGCGGACAGATGCTCGTCGCTGACGCCCAGGCCGTTGGCGATGCGCTTTTCCTTGTCAATCACCAGCATCTGTTGCAATTTGACCAGCGCATGCAGGTTATCCATGCGCGCCCAGCCGCTTTGCATGCTGAAGTAGCGGCGGGCGATTTCGGCGGCCAGCATCTGCTCGGCCATCGCGTACTCGGCGCGGCGCGCATTGATTTCGCCCAGGGCGGCCGCAATTTGCGCCTTGTGCTTGCCCCACCAGTCGAGGTCGTAATGGGCTTGCACCCCCACCGTCACTTCATTGTAATAATTGCCGCCGATGGGGGCCGGCATCAGGCCGTTGCCTGAATAGCGCTGGCGGTTGGCGTTGGCGTTCACATCCACGCGGGGGCCGCGGTCCGCATGCTGGACGTCAAAAACAGACAGGGCCGAGCCGATGCGGGCATTCGCCACGTCCAGGCCAGGGCTGGCGGACAGCGCCTGCCCGATCAACTGGTCCAGTTGCGGGTCCTGGAACTGGCGCCACCACTGCGCGGCGGGCCAGCCTTCGCTGGCCAGGTGAATGCCGGCCGCCAGTTGGGCGCTGGCCAGGTCTTGCTGCGGCAACTGTTGCGTGTCGGGCGGGATGCTGGCGCAGCCGGCCAAGGCCAAGCTCAGCGCCAGTAAGGTAAGAGGGAGTTTCATCGTCGTCTTTTTATACAAGAGGGTTATTCCATGGCCGCGTGGTCGATCACGACAGGCGCATTTTTCTTTGGTGGTTTGATCAGGAGCAAGAGCGGCAGCACGAGGATGGTCAGCCACATCATCATCCAGAAGTCATCGAGGTAGGCGATCATCGATGCCTGCCGCGTGATTTCGCCGTTCAGCGCCGCCATGCCGGTACTCGTGCCCAGGTCAAACACCTGCGCGATGCCGGGGTCATGCAGGGCCGGGTTGGCGATGGTGATGTGCTCGGTCAAGGAGGCATGCGCGATCTGCGTATTGCGCACCAACAAGGTTTGCACCAGCGCAATGCCGATACTGCTGCCGATATTGCGCACCAGGCTGTAAATGGCCGTGCCTTCCGCCCGCATCTGGGGCGACAGGGTGGCAAAGGTGGCAGCGCTCAGCGGCACGAACACGAGGCCCAGGCCGATACCCTGGATGATGCCGTTCCACACCACGGTTTTCGGCACCAGGTCGAGCGTGAAATTGGCCATCTGCCACAGCGAGAACGCCGTGATGGAAAAGCCCACGCCCAGCAGGATGCGCGTATCGATCTTGCCCGTCAGCTTGCCGACGATGAGCATGGCCATCATCGTGCCCAGGCCGCTTGGCGCCGTCACCAGGCCGGCGATGGCCGCCGGGTAGTTCATCAAGCCCTGCAGCATCGACGGCGTCAGCGCGCGGGTGGCGAACAGCACCAGGCCGACGATAAAGATGAACAGCAGGCCGCTGACATAGTTCGGGTTCTTCAGCAAGCGGTAGTCGAGGAAGGACTTGCCGGCGGGCCGCAAGGCCGTGTGGGCAAGAAAAAAGCACAGGCTCATGGCCAGCACGATCGCTTCGATCCACGTTTCCGTCGAGGAAAACCAGTCGTTCTGTTCGCCCCGGTCCAGCAGCATTTGCAGCGCGCCGATGGACAGGCTCAGGGTGGCGAAGCCGAACATGTCAAAATTCATGCGCCGGTTCGGCGGGTCTTTGCGGATATAGCGCCAGATGCCATAGAAGGCCATGGCGCCGATGGGGATATTGATGAAGAAGACCCAGCGCCAGCTGTAGCTGTCCGTCAGCCAGCCACCGAGGGTGGGTCCCAGGATGGGGCCGATCATCACGCCCATGCCCCAGATGGCCATGGCCGAGCCATGTTTCTCGCGCGGATTGATATCGAGCAACACCGCCTGCGACAGCGGCACCAGCGCCGCGCCAAACACGCCCTGCAGCAAACGCGCGGCGACGATCTCGGAGAGCGTGCCCGACAGGCCGCATAGCACGGAAGCGAAGGTAAAGCCGGCCACGGAGACGAGAAAGGTGTTTTTCTGGCCGAAGCGGTCGCACAGCCAGCCCGTCAGCGGCGTGGCAATGGCGGCGGCAACGATAAATGACGTCAGCACCCAGGTGATCTGGTCTTGCGAGGCGGAAAGGCTGCCCTGCATGTGGGGCAGGGCGACGTTGGCAATGGTGCCGTCGAGCGCCTGGATGATGGTGGCGAGCATGATCGAGATGGTGATCATGCGCCGGTTCAGGGTAGGGTCTTGCGAAGCGGGTACAGCAGACGCGGCACTGGACGAACTCATGCGGATTTCTCCGTGGCTGCCTGCAAGGCTTCCAGCAGTTCGGTGGCGGCCAGCAATTGCTCTGGAGCTATGCCTTGCAGCAATTCCTTGCGGAAGCCGTCCGCTTCCTTGCGCACCGTGTCATACACCTGCATGCCCGCGTCCGTCAGCACCACGCGTTTCACGCGGCGATCCGTTTCCGATGGCTGGCGCTGCACGAAGCCCGATTTCACGAGTCGGTCCAGCATCGACACCATGGTGGGATTTTCCACCCCCAGCTGATGCGCCAGTTCGCTTTGCGACGGTGGCTGCGGTGATTTGGCGATCATGGCGATGGCCATCCAGCTCGCTTGCCCCAGGTCCAGCTCTTTCAGGCGCCGGTCGATGGCCAGACGCCAGCCGCGCGCCGTCTTGTGGAGCGCGGCGGAAAAGCGTTCTTCGATAGAAATCATAAGGTAAGTCGTCTAATAGTTAGGCATCGAACTAATATTTTAGCATGCCGTTTTGCAATGCATGTTGGCCTTCCTGTTTTTTGAACGTACTGCTACATTGATGCAAGTCCATCACCATCAGGAGACAGCATGACGACCGCAGATCAGAAACAAGATGGCCAGCACCGCGACAGCAGCGACTTTGTCATTACGCAAACCTTCGACGCACCGCGCGAACTGGTGTTCCAGTCATGGGTAGAGCCTGAACGCCTGGCGCAATGGTGGGGCCCCCCAGGCTTCGAGTTGAGCGTGCTGGCGCTGGAACTCAAGCCGGGCGGCATTTTCCATTACGGCATGCGCGCCGACAATGGCTACGAGATGTGGGGCAAGTTCACCTACCAGTCGATAGCCGCGCCGGAAAAGATTGTGTCGATTTTGTCGTTCGCCGATAAACAGGGCAACGCCGTGCAGCACCCCGTCAGCGCCACCTGGCCTTTGGAGTCGTTCAATACCATGACGCTCACCGAGGAAGACGGCAAGACGACGATGACCCTGCGCTCCACGCCGCACAAGGCGACTGATGAGCAGCATCAGACGTTTGTGGAAGGACATGCGTCGATGAAGGAGGGCTTCAAGGCCACTTTCGGCCAGTTGGCGCAGTACCTGGCGCGGGTGCAGTAAGTTGCTATTGAACAGCGGGCCGGAGTCGCGGGCCTGAGAAAATGCCCGTGGCTGCGTTGCTTGGGCTTGCCGTACATGCGTACTGCCTGCGCCCGCGCGCCTTGCCCTGGCCATTTTTCAGGTTCGCTTGGCCCGGGGAGCCTGGGTCGAGGGGGCTGGCCTGGGCTTGCTTGAGTTCTGGATTTGCTTGAGTTGTCTATTTGTATTTAAGAAACGTGACCGTAGCATCGTGCTGGCCCAGCGCATGGGCCAGTCCAGCAGGATCGGCCACGCGGCCGACGTTTGAGTAGGAATAGGGTGAAGTAAATGTCTTATAGAAGACAACCAGGGTCTTCGAGCCGTACAGCATGAGGTCGCCATTGCTGATCATTGCCGGCCTCGTCGCGTTGGCAGGCAGCGCCCTCGGCAAGTTTGCATGCTTCTCGTTTCCGTTGAGTTCGGCCATATTCAGCGTCAGCGGCAGCATCCCGGCAAATGCGTGCCCGGTAGCGTTGTCGGACAAGGTGACGACGAAGCGACGTTCTCCAACGATCATCCACATGTGTGATTCCTCCTGTTTGACAGATGCTGCACCTGTCATTGCGACGGCAGAAGCGACCGGCCCAGCAGGCGACTGCGGCCGGGCGTCGCAAGCACCCAGGAAAAGCAAGCCTAACAGCAATCCCGGCCCGTGCAGGCTCCGGTACATGCGCGGTGCGATTTTCGCGGCGCATGGATGCTGCGCGACGTTGCGAAACCTTGGGATGCTCGTGGACACAACTTACTCCATAATTTTTATGTGGCGCAGTTGGCCCGAATCGCCTGCGAGCGCGACGTCAACAGGGTCAGGAAGGCTGCGAGCAGCAGCATGGCCGCGCTCGCGATCAACGTGCTCTGATATCCGCTCTTGTCGAACAGCAAGCCGCCGATAGTGGAACCCAGGGCGATGGCAAGTTGCACTACGGCAACCATCAAGCCGCCGCCAGCCTCCGCATCGCGCGGCAGCGTTGTTGCCAGCCAGGACCACCAGCCAACCGGTGCAGCGGTCGCGACGACGCCCCATATGCCCAGCAGTGCTGCCACGGCGGCGACCTTGCTGCCAAAGAGGGCGAGTGCGATGGCGATGAATGCCATCAGGATCGGAATGGCGACCAGCGTCCGGTAGAAGTTCCACTTCAGGAAGCTGCCGATGATGATGCTGCCGATAAAGCCCCCAAGGCCAATTGCCAGCAGAATCAGCGACAGCGTGGAGATGTCAACGCGCGTCACCGTTTCAAGGAATGGACGCAAATAGGTGAATAAGGTGAACTGGCCCATGAAGAATGTGCTGACGGCCAGCATCCCCAAAGCCACCTTCGGGTCCTGCAACAGTTGAAAGACATTGCGGGAGGCTGCCGAGCCAGCCTGCGGCGGCATGGAGGGCAGGCTGATCCACTGCCAGATAAAAGCGATCAAGGCCACAGGAATCAGGCAGAGGAACGCGCCACGCCAACCGATGACTGAACCGAGGTAACTGCCCAGGGGCGCCGCAACCACGGTCGCCAGCGCATTGCCGCCATTGAAGATTGCCAGCGCACGCGGTACCTGATGGGAGGGCACCAGGCGCATCGCGGTGGCCGCCGACAAGGACCAAAAGCCGCCAACCACCACGCCGATCAGCGCACGCCCGGCCATGTACAGAAGATAGTTCGGCGCCAGCGCGACAAGCGCCCCCGAGATGGCCATCAGTGCGGTCAGCCCCAGCAGGAGGGTCTTGTGGTTCATGCCGCCAGCCATTGTCGACATTGACAGGCTGGCGAGCACCGCGAATGCGCCGGAGATGGCAATTCCCTGTCCTGCCAGGCCTTCGCTGACCAAAAGATCCCTGGCCATCGGCGTCAACAGGCTGACGGGCATGAACTCCGAGGCGATCAGCGCGAAAACGCACAGCGTCATCGCGAAGACGCCGCCCCACATGGCCGGTTGCGCCCCGGCCTCACTGTCCCCATGGACGCCATTCTGGGTAGTGCTACCTGTTACTGCTGTCATCAGATGCGCCTATGCCAGATTTTTATGGAAGAACGAATTGAGCTTCTCCCAGGGAATGAGGTTTACCCTGTCATACAGATCGACGTGCCCGGCGCCTGGAACAATCACCAGTTCCTTGGGCTGGGCCGTAAGCCGGTAAGCCTCTTCGCTGAACTCCCTGGAATGCGCCTGGTCGCCGGTGATGAACAGCATGGGGCGCGGCGAAATCGTCTCGATATCGTTGAACGGATAAAAGTTCATGAATTTGACGTTGCTGCTTAGCGTCGGGTGCGTCGTCAGTTCGCGTGACGACGCTGCCGGTGTGAACTCGCCGCGCGGCGTGCGATAGAAATCGTAGAATTCGCGCTGGATCGGATGCGTATCGCTGTCCAGCCTGTGCACCGTGCCACCGGTGTACTTGGTTTCGCCGCCAGCGAATTCCACGTAACGCTGTTGCACCGCCACGGCATTGCGCGGCTGGCCTTCGCTTTCACCCCAGAACGACTGGTCGATGGCCAGCGTGACGAAGCCCTGTTCGGCCAGTTTCTGGGCGTACAGGTTCGCGCTTTGCTCCTTCACCGCACCCATCGGATGGCCGACGATGATCGCTGGATGCCTGGCATGGCGATCGAGGCCCTTGGGCGTGAACAAATTCCCGACGACCTGCATCTTGTACTGGTTGTTGAAACTGACCTTCTGTGCGCCGACTGTCGCGCTCCTGTAGAAGTTGTCAGCACCATTGGATATTGCTGACACAGGCTTGGCATCCGCGGCGAACGCTGAACTACCGGTGACGGAAAGGCTTCCTAGCGCGACCATGCCGGTGCCTGCAGTCTTCAGGAAATCGCGGCGCGCCAAATCGTGTATCGGCATATTTTTTCTCCAGTCTTCGTGAGGTAGGGGGCAAGAGTCATAGGCTCAGCGACATCCTACTGTCTGATGAATGCGTCGACGCATCGAAAACTGGAACAGGTATATGGGTGTAGCCCATGAATGCTCTGTATATTTATATCGAAATTTGCACATTACCCCTGATATGATGAATCATCGGGGCCGCGCCGCCACACCATCAACAGCCGATTTCAGGAATCATTCACATGTCCAGAGACAACATCGTTGATATTCTTATATTTTTCGAGGTCGCGCGCCAGCGCAGTTTCACGCGTGCCGCCATCAAGCTTGGCATGTCCCAATCGACGCTCAGTCACATCATTCGTGACCTGGAAGCGCGGCTGGGCGTGCGGCTGCTCAATCGTACGACCCGAAGTGTTTCACCGACAGAAGCAGGCGAGCGCCTGCTGACAAATGTCGCGCCGCGCCTTGAGGAGGTCAATGCCGAAATCGCTGCTATCAGCGATTTGAATGGCAAGCCGGCGGGCACTGTGCGCATCACTGCCATCGACCA
This sequence comes from Janthinobacterium woesei, assembly GCF_051380875.1. NCBI lineage: Bacteria > Pseudomonadati > Pseudomonadota > Betaproteobacteria > Burkholderiales > Oxalobacteraceae > Janthinobacterium > Janthinobacterium woesei. The sequence goes on along the minus strand of NZ_JBNYXW010000024.1, from coordinate 66,465 downwards.
TATTATTGATACCCTGCTGTGGCCAAGACTGGCGCCGGTGCTGCCTCACTATCCCGACCTGAATGTCGAGATTCAATCGGATTACAAACTGATCGATATCGCGGCAGACCGTTATGACATCGGCGTGCGCTATGGCGATCAGGTGGAGGAGGACATGATTGCGGTCCGGCTCACTGCCGACATTCCTACCATGATCGTCGGCTCGCCCAGCTACTTCTCCTGGCATGCGCAACCAACTACCCTGCAGGACCTGATGAAGCACAATTGCATCACTCTGCGCCTGGCGAGTAGCGGCGGCATCTACGCCTGGGAGCTGCAGCATGATGGACGCAACGTGGAAGCCCGGGTGAGCGGCCAGGCCGTGTTCACCAGCGCCGTGCCCATGGTACAAGCCGCCTTGAGCGGCAATGGCCTGGCATTCGTCACGCAAGATCTGGTGGCAGGGCATGTCCGTGAAGGCCGCTTGATCAGCGTCATGCGCGATTGGTGCGGAAAGTTTCCTGGCCTGCATGCGTACTATCCCAGCCGCCGCCACGAATCGAGGGCGCTGCGGATTGTTGTCGACGCCATTCGTCACAAGGAATAAGCCGGGCTAATGCGGTGCTGAATGTCGCCCGTGACGCCAGACCACGCCACGTGGTGACGCGGGCCTGATCTTACTTTGTCGGTGCACAACCTTGACCTACCGCTAGCTGTTTGATCAATGACGGCTTACGCCCCAAAGCGGGCGTTCAACTTTCGAAACTAAGGCTTGCGAGCAGCGTCGCTAGCTGTTTCTTCTGGCGTCACCGGAACGAAAGGGCCTTGCATGCGACGCTTCAAATAACGTTCGCCATCTGGCGAGTTGAAGGCTTTCCACAGCTTAAAGACGACATAGGCAATGAAAATCAAAGTAAAAATGACGGCAATTTCGCGGAAGCTCATTGCATTCTCCTTAGATGTTCGCGTGTGGTCGAAGCGGCCATTGCGTGAGTCTACTTTATTACACTTTTGCCATAAATACCACTAGATGACCACGCGCGAGTCGGTTAGAAACCAAGACAGACAGCACCAACAGAGAACAAACTTGTCCACAGATTTTCACTCGACCAATGGCGGCTTCTGGCCGGTGCGAGTCATGTTCGCGGTTAGTTGTGAGGCGATAGATGCCCTCAACTTCGTCCGAAGACAGCTTTGTAAGGCCACCTTCTATTTCTTGCAACAGTGCAGATTCTGGGAAATGTAAGGTGACAATTTCACCGCCTAGCCGTTCGGCGGTAGTCCGGTAATCGTAAGGTAAGTCGCAATCGTCACCGAGGTGGTCTTCGATGAAGTCAGCAAGCTCATAATCGCCCACAACGACGATGACATGCTCATCATTGTGAAGTCCGATTTGAATATGGGGCAAGACTTGCTTCATATTTTTTCCTACAAATTCATATAAAAGCGCCGATGTCGACCGGCAGCCACTGGCCGAAAGCGGCCCTTATTTATAGGTGTGGCTCGGCGCTGCGAACTACCGCTTCAACGCATTTGAACAACTCGTTGCTCTTCTCTCTACCATGGAGCTGCTGGCACTTCTCCGCCTGTGACCGAATGAGCGCCAGGCGCGGCGGCCTCACACCACCTAGCGTTTCGCGAAAACAGGCCCCGGAACGGTATGAGAACTGGGTCTGTGTAGAAAGCTCCGGGAAATCGAACGCGTCCTCAACGCTCTCTCGCATGGCACTGACTACGCGTAGCTCCATTCCTTTCGGACTGTCAGGAGGTAGCGCCAAAACTTCCGCTCTGCTTCGTCCTTGCGCCCTGAGCGCTCCTGCGGCCAAGGTCGACTTCACCTGGTCGGCGCAGAGAGCGTTAGATGCTTCCATTAAAACCATGGGGTCCGGCAGCAATCAGGGCTCGGGAGGTTGCGCCTGTGCGACTACGCAAAAAGCAGTGGCAAAGATAGAACAAGAGACGTTTTTCATAGTTGATTAATTTAAATGACAGTTTAAGCTGAATGTTTAGTCATGGCCGCTTGCCGACTGCGACATTGTCACGGAACTAGAATTGAGGCTCGGCATCGCGCTCGCGGCAACTGAGCGACGCATAGCGCGCCTTGGCAAGCTTCGTCTTGATCGCCACATCGCGCAGCTCTTGCGCCAGATCAACATGATCTGTCAGGGTGCAGTGGCTGGCGCGGGCGAACTGTTGCAGGTTTTTTGTGCTGCCGTGCACCTTCACTGTCACGCCCGCACCGGGGCTGACACAACAGCCTATGTAATGCGTGATGTATTCTTCCTCGATCAGCACCAGTTCGTGGCCCAGGAACGGCGTTGCCTTGTTCAACAGCTAGTAGTCGGTGTAATCGAAGCGCTGCTGGGGCTGCCTGCTGATGAGGCTTGCGCGCATATAGGCGCGAATCGCCTGGCCGGACGTGCCCGTGCGTTCGCTTGAGCCTTTTTTAAGCTGCAATGCATGGCGCAAGCCGCTTTCCAGTGCCTTGACGTCAGCGGCAAGCGCCATGGCGGAACTGGCAGCACTGGCGGCAAGCAGCGCGAAGGCGATGGCGTGCTTCATTTCGCGTCCATTCCCAGCATCTGCCTGATTACCGGCAAGATCATGTTCCACGCCGGCGACGTGGCCGCGATTTCGTCATAGTGGCTGGCGCCAGGCAAAATCAGCACTTCCGCATGGTCGCCAGCCAGCCTGGCCTTGGCCGCATAGTCGTGCGCGGCGCGGGGCGGCGAGATGGTGTCGAGTTCCCCCGTGGCCAGCACGGTGCGGCTGCCGTTGGGCATCAGCTCGGCGGCGTTGGTGTCGCTGTAGATATCGGGGCGCTGCGGGCTGGCGCTGCCTGCCAGTTGCGCGATATCACGCTCGCAGCTGGACTTGATCAGCTTTTCCTCGTGGCGCAAGTCGGCCAGGCCGCCCAGGCTGAGGATATTTTTCACCGGCAAGACCTTGTCGCGATGCAGCGGGCTGGTCTTTGGCAGTTTTTCCCGTCCGGCGATCCATTGCACCAGTTGTCCACCTGCCGAATGGCCCATGGCCACGATGCGGCTGGTATCGAGCTGGTACTGGCCCGCGTGCTGCTGCAGGCTGTCGAGCGCGGCGTGCATGTCCTGGTAGGTACCGGGATAGCCGCCACCAGGTTCGTCGACCCTGCGGTACTCCACATTCCACACGGCAATACCTTGCGCAGCCAGGGCGCCGGCCACGTTGTGCATCTGCGTGATGCCGCCGAACGCCACCGTCCAGCAGCCGCCATGCACCAGCACCACGACGGGGAACGGTCCCGCACCCATAGGGCGGAACAGCTGCGCGTATTGCGACGGCGCCGCGCCATAGGCGATCTGCACCGTGGGCGCGGGGCCGCGCAGGGCCAGGTAGTCGTCCAGGCTCATGGGAGCGGCGACGGCGCCGTGGATGCAGGCGAGCAGGGCGGTGGCGATCAGGGAGGGCGGCAGGGACATGGTCATGGCTGGTTGCGGGTGGTTGCGCTTGAGAGGATGGCAATACTCTAACATAGGCGTATTGCTCTGGAACAGGTGGCTCAGCGAGTGATGCAATAATAGAAAACACTGTTACGTGCAGCGCTCAAAAAAAACGTTGCCACATGGTATATTTCGGGCATTCATTTATCCCCGCATATAGACACGGTGCACGCAAACAACATCCTCACATTGCTGGACGCCGAGCATAGCGCGCTGGGGAGTATCGCGGCCGGTGTCGATCTGGCGCATGCCCTGGAACATGTGCTGCTGGCGCTGGAGTCGCAGTCCGATGACGCGATGCATGCCGGTCTCGTCCTGATCGACGAAGCCGACCGCTTTTGCGGCATCTCCGCGCCGAGCCTGCCGCAAGACCTCTGCCTTGCCTTGCGCCATGGCGGCGAACAGCCGTCACCGTTCAGTTCGGCCGCCTTTTCCGGCGCGCCCGCGTATTGCGGCGACATCACGCGCGACTTGCAATGGAGCGCCGGGCGCATGGAAGCCATGCTGCACGGCTATCGCGCCTGCTGGGTTGCCCCCGTGTTCGGCGCCAGCGGCCATATCCTGGGCGTGCTGGGCCTGTTATTCCAGGCGCCATGCCATCCCACCCAGCCCGAGATCGACTTGCTGGTGCTGGCCGCGCGCGTCGCCGCGCATGTCATCGAGCGGGGCCTGCTGGAAAAAAAGCTGTACGACAGCCGCGAACACTTTCACTACGCCATCGAACTCAACACCCAGGTGCTGTGGACGGCCGACGTCGACGGCAAGCTCGATTACGTGGCGCAGCGCTGGCGCGAATGGACGGGCGGCAGCGGACTGGGCACCACCTGGCTGGACGCCATCCATCCCCACGACGTGCCCCAGTGCCTGGCGGTTTGGAGCGAATCGGTGGCCAGCGGCCAGCCTTTCGACGTGGAAATGCGCGTGCGCCGGCAAGACGGGCGGTACCTCTGGGTGCATGTGCGTGCATATTGCCGGCTAGACGGGTTTGGCAAGCCCCTGAAATGGTACGGTTCCTGCGAGGACATCGACGAACACTGGCAGGCGCGCCATGCCTTGCTCGACAGCGAAGCGCAGTTCCGTTCGCTGGCATCGACCATGCCCAACCAGGCATGGCTGGCCGACAGCATGGGCTGCACTTACTGGGTCAATGACCAAGTCTGCGAATACACGGGCCAGAGCATGCAATCCTTGGTGGACGGCGGCTTTCGCCACTGCGTGCATGCCGATGACCAGCGCGCGACCCAGCTGAGCTGGAACCAGGCCGTGGCCACGGCCAGCGCCTATGAATACGAATTTCGCATGCGCGGCGTGGCCGATGGCCAGTACCGCTGGTTTCTGGCGCGCGCCTTGCCCCTGTTCGACGAGGCGGGCAAGGTGCTGCGCTGGGTCGGCACCAACACGGACGTGCAGGAACAGAAGAACCTGCTGGAAAAGATGGCTTACCTGAATTCCTCGCTGGAAGTGGAAATGGCCAACCGCACGGCCGACCGCGACCGCATGTGGCGTTTGTCGACCGATATCATGCTGGTGGCCGACCTCGCCGGCATGATCATCGCCGTCAATCCTGCCTGGACGGGCATCCTCGGTCGCCCGGAGGTCGAATCGCTGGGCATGGATTTCCTCAGCCTGGTGCATCCGGACGACCGCATGGCGGCCTTGAAAGACCTGTCGCGCCTGGCCCATGGCGCCACGACCCTGCGCATGGAAAACCGCTACCGGCGCCGCGATGGCGGCTACCGCTGGATTTCCTGGACGGCCGTGCCGGCGCAAGAGCTGATCCACGCCATCGGCCGCGATGTCACGGATGAAAAGGAGGCGCGGCTGGCGCTGGTGCGCAGCGAGCAAGCCTTGCTGCAGGCGCAAAAGCTCGAATCGATCGGCAAGCTGACGGGCGGCGTGGCGCACGACTTCAATAACGTGCTGCAAATCATCTCGGGCAATCTGCAACTGCTGAAACTGACGGTGGCCGACAAGCCGCAGGCGGCCAGGCGCCTCGATTCGGCTGCCTCGGCGGTGGAACGGGGCGCCAAGCTGGCGTCGCAATTGCTGGCCTTTGCGCGGCGTCAACCGTTGAAGCCGCTGGTGACGGACCTGGGGCGCTTGCTGCGCCGCATGCATGAGCTGATCCGCCGCGCGCTCGGTGAAGATGTCTTTGAGGAAACTTTCATCAGCGACGGCCTGTGGCATACCCTGGTCGACCCGAACCAGATGGAAAACGTGCTGCTGAACATGGCCATCAATGCGCGCGATGCGATGCAAGGGGGCGGGCGCCTGACGTTCACCTTGAGCAATGTCACGCTCGACGCCGCCTATGCCAGCCGGCATGCCGACGTGCTGGCTGGCCAGTATGTGCTGCTGACGATTACCGATACGGGCCACGGCATGGAGCGCGACGTGATCGACCAGATCTTCGAGCCCTTCTTTACCACCAAGCGTGAAGGCGAGGGCACGGGCCTGGGCCTCTCCATGGCTTACGGCTTCATCCGCCAGAGCGCGGGCCATATCAAGGTGCACAGCGCGCCGGGCGCCGGCACGACCTTCAAGATTTACCTGCCGCGTTCGTTCGAAATGCTGGCCGAACCGCCGCCCGGCCTGGGCGGCCCCGTGCTGGGCGGCGGCGAGACCATCCTGGTGGTGGAAGACGATGCGCCGGTGCAGCATACGGTGGTCGACATGCTGCGCGGCTTAGGCTACGACGTGCTGTATGCGGACGACGGCGAATCCGCCTTGTCGCTGCTGCGCACGGGCGTGGCTGTCGACCTGTTGTTTACGGACGTGGTCATGCCCGGCCCCGTCAGCAGCAAGGAGCTGGCGCAGCAGGCCAGGCAGCTGCTGCCCGAGCTGGCCGTGCTGTACACCTCGGGCTATACGCATAACGCCATCATGCAGGGCGGGCGGCTGGATCCGGGCGTCGAACTGCTGAGCAAACCGTACCGGCGCGAAGACCTGGCGCGGCGCATCCGCCACCTGCTGGCCGACCGCCGCCTGGTGGGCGCGCCCGACCCGTCCGGACGGCGCATCCTGCTGGTGGAAGACAATGACGATGCGCGCGAAATGAGCACGGAAATGTTGAACATGCTGGGCCACACCGTGCATGGCGTGGCCAGCGCCGAGCAAGCCTTGCCCTTGCTGGCCATGCCTGGGCTGGACGTGCTGGTGACCGACATCAGCCTGCCTACCATGTCCGGCCTGGAACTGGCGCGCCATGCGCGCGAACACTGGCCGCAGCTGGAAGTGATTTTTGCTTCCGGCCATGATTGGGGCGCCAGCCTGATGCAGGACGCCAGCGCGCGTTTCCTGCGCAAGCCGTTCAGCCTGGAAGAGCTGGCGACGGCCCTGAAAGCGCGCCGGCCGGTTTAGCTTGCCGCGGCAGCGGGCGTGAACCAGGCCCGTGCTCGCCTACCATGACGCCCTCAGCTTCCGGCCAGTGGCAGGGTAACGCTGAACAGGGCGCCATTGCCAGGCTGGCTTTGCAGGCTGATGGCGCCGCCGTGCGCATCCACCAGCTGCTTGGTGATGAACAGGCCCAGGCCGAGGCCGCCCGTGTGGTCCTGGTGCATGACGCGCTCGAAGGCGTCGAAGATGCGTTCCTGGTCGCGCGCATTGATGCCGATGCCATGGTCGCGCACTTCGATGACGGCGCTGTTCTGCGTGTACCCCAGGCTGATTTCCACGGGCTGGCCCTGGCCGTAGCGCACGGCATTGCTGATCAGGTTGACAACAATCTGCTCCACGCGGAAGGCGTCCCAATAGCCGTTGATCGCTTCAAACGCCAGCACTTCGAGCTCGCTGCCCGTGCTGGCCGCATAGGGCGCCAAGTCGTCGGCCACGCGGCGCACCAGGTTCGTCAGGTCGACCGCTTCGCGGCGTATCGACAGCTTGCCGCTGCTGATGCGCGAAACGTCGAGCATGTCGTCGATCAGGCGCACCATGCTGCGGATCTGGCGGCCGTCGCGCGCCACCATCTTGTTGAGCTTGTCCGGTTCGAAGGCGGCCAGGTTGCCCCGTTCGAGGTTGACGGTGCGCATCTGCGTTTCCAGGAACAGGGTGTTGAGCGGCGTGCGCAATTCGTGCGCCACCATGGACATGAATTCGTCGCGCAGGCGCAAGGAACGCTGCAGCTCAGCCTGCGTGGCGCGCAATTCCTTGAGCAGCGCTTCCTGCTGCTGGCGGCTGTATTCGAGCGCCTGCACCTGGCGCCGCGTCTCGCTGCGCTGCTGGTGCAGGGCAACGAAGACATTGACCTTGCTTTGCACGGCATTGATGTCGAGCGGCTTGTGCAGGAAATCGACGGCGCCGCTTTCATAGCCCTGGAAGGCGAAATTCATTTCCTTGCCGGCCGCCGTGACGAAGACGATGGGGATGTGGCGCGTCTTTTCCGTGCCGCGCATCAATTGCGCCAGCTCAAAACCATCCATTTCCGGCATTTGCACGTCGAGGATGGCCAGTGCGAAATCGTGCTCCAGCAGCAAGGCCAGCGCCTCTTCTCCTGAGGAAGCCTGGTAGATGCTGCGGTCGCTCTCGCGTATCAGCGCATTGAGCGCGCGCAAGTTTTCCGGCAAGTCGTCGACGATGAGTAATTTGGTACTGGTTTCAGTGTTCATGTTTCATTCCTGGCAAGGTCTTGCCATGCAGCGTAGTGAGTAGCGGCGCGCGATGGCGCACGCTTGCGGTAGAGTTTTTCCGGCCCTGGCAATGCCTCGAAGCCGGTGGCAAAGCGCGTGAATTGCACGCTTTCCTTGCTGCCCAGGCCCAGCGCGCGCTCCTGCAAGGCTTTATTGAAGTAGATCAAGAGGTTGCGGCAGCAAATCAGTTGCGTTCCATCAGATACGTTCCATCTTCGGCATCCACACGCGCAGCAGCGAATACAAGCGGTCCAGCTCGATCGGCTTGGCCAGGTAGTCGGAGGCGCCCGCCTGCAGGCATTCTTCCTGGTCATTTTTCATGGCCTTGGCCGTGATGGCGATGATGGGCAGCTTGGTATAGCGCGGGTCGGCGCGTATCAAGCGCGTCGCTTCCAGGCCATCCATGCCTGGCATCATGACATCCATCAACACCAGGTCGATATCGTCCACGCTGTTGAGCTTGCTGATGGCTTCGAAGCCGTTGCGGCCGATTTCCACCACCACGCCTTTTTGCTCCAGCGCGTTGGTCAGCGCAAAGATATTGCGCACATCGTCGTCCACCAGCAAGATCTTGCGTCCTTCAAACACGCGTTCGCGGCTGCGCACTTGCTGCAGCATGCCCTGGCGTTCGCTCGACAGTTCCGATTCGACCTTGTGCAGGAACAAGGTCACTTCGTCGAGCAGGCGCTCGGGCGAGCGGGCGCCCTTGATGATGATGGAGCGCGAATACTGCATCAGGTCCGCTTCCTCTTCGCGGCTCAGGTTGCGGCCCGTGTAGACGATGACGGGCGGGAACGAGCACAGTTCCTCGTGTTCCATGCGTTCGAGCAACTCGTTGCCCTGGATGTCGGGCAGCTTCAAGTCGATGATCATGCAGTCGAAAATCTGCGTTTTCAGTAATTCCAGTGCCTGCTCTCCCAGCGCCACGGCGGTGATTTCCACGTCGTCGTCGCTGATCAGGTGGATCACGCTGTCGCGCTGGCGTTCGTCGTCCTCGACCAGCAGGATGCGCTTCATTTTTTGCGTAAATTTCGATTCGAGCTTGCGGAACACGTCCTTCAACTGCTCGCGCGTGCGCGGCTTGGTGGCGTAGCCGATGGCGCCCAGCTGCATGGCTTCCTGCATCTGGTCATTGCCCGACACGATGTGCACGGGAATATGGCGCGTCAGCGGGTTTTCCTTGAGCTGCTGCAACACCAGCAAGCCCGGACGGTCCGGCAAGCCCATGTCGAGCAGGATCGCGTCAGGCAGGAATTGCTCGGCCAGGCGCAAGCCTTCGTCGGCGCCGTGCGCCACCAGGCAGCGGTATTGCATTTCATGCGCCAGGTCAAACAGGATGCCGGCAAACGACGGTTCATCCTCGATCACCAGCACGGAACGCTGGCCGCTCTTGCCAGCCGGTGCGCTGTCGCGGTCATCCTGGAAGGTGGGCAACGGTACCGGCTTGACGGCGGGCGCGGCTTTAGGGGCTATTGCGAGCGGGGTGGCTGGCCGCGCCGCTGCGGGCTGGACGGCTGCCAGCGGTGCTGCGGCCGCGTCTGGCTGCGACGCGCGTTCCGGCATGGTGTGCGGCAGCAACAAGGTAAACGTGCTGCCCTGGCCAGGCGTGCTCGACAGTTCGATGTTGCCTCCCAGTAAGGCGGCCAGGTCGCGCGAGATCGACAGGCCCAGGCCCGTGCCGCCATAGCGGCGGCTGGTGGTGCCGTCGGCCTGGTGGAAGGCGTCGAAGACTTTTTGCTGCTGCTCGTCGGCAATGCCGATGCCAGAATCTTGCACCTGGAACCGGACGTTGCCGGCCGCATCGGTATCAACGCGCAGGGCTACCGTGCCCGCATCGGTAAATTTGATGGCGTTCGACAACAGGTTTTTCAGGATTTGCTCCAGGCGCTGGCGATCGCTGACAAACGATAGCGGCGTCTCGGGCGCGACGCTGACGGTGAGGGCGAGCTTCTTTTGCTGCGCTTGCGGGCCGAACAGCATCTTCATGCTGCTGAGCAGCTCGTCGAAGGGCACGGCATCGGGCGTCAGTTCCAGCTTGCCCGCCTCGACCTTGGAAATGTCGAGGATGTCGTTGATGAGTGTCAATAAATCATTGCCGGCCGAATAAATGGTTTGCGCAAACGTCACTTGCTCGGGCGTCAGGTTGCCGCTGCTGTTGTCCGACAGCAGCTTGGAGAGGATGAGCGAGCTATTCAGTGGCGTGCGCAGTTCGTGCGACATATTGGCCAGGAATTCGGATTTGTAGCGGCTGGCCCGCTGCAGCTCTTCGGCGCGCGCTTCGAGCTGGGCGTGGGCCTGCCCGATATCCATGTTTTTCTGGTCCAGCGACAGCGCCTGCACGGCCAGTTGCCCGTTCGACTGTTCCAGCGCCGCCTTTTGTTCTTCCAGGTGGGCTTGCGACTGCTCCAGCACGCGCGACTGTTCACTCAGCTCTTCATTGGCCGTGCGCAGCTCTTCCTGCTGCACTTCCAGTTCTTCATTCAGTTGCTGGGTTTCTTCCAGCACGTTTTGCAGACGCTGGCGGTACAGTGCCGCTTCAAGCGAAGTGCCGACATTGGCGGCAATCAGGTTCAGCAGTTCCTTGCTGCGCTGGCTGACGGGATGCGTAAAGCCCAGCTCGATCACGCCATTGACATCGCCTTCATTGTTGACGGGCGTCAAGACCAGCTCCAGCGGCGCACCGCGGCCCAGGCTCGAGGTCACGGTCAGGTAATTGTCGGGCACTTGCCTAATGTGTTTCAATCGATTTTCGCGCGCCGTCTCGCCCACCAGGCCTTCGCCCAGCTTGAATACCTGCTTGTCTTTCACGCCTTGCTCGTTGAAGCCATACACGGCCGTGCGGCGCAGGCTGCCATCGTCATCGACGACATACAGGGTGGCCACGGCCACGTCGAGGCGGCTGGCAAGGAAATCGAGCACCTGACGGCCCAGTTGCGGCAGGGCCAGCTGGCCGCTGGTGTGCGCCGCCAGCTCCGTTTGCCCCGTGCGCAGCCAGGCTTGTTCTTGCAAGACAGCATTATCCTTGCTGCGCTGCTGCAGCGCCTCATTGTAGATCTCGGACAGACGCAGCAGTTCGCGCCGGCCCAGGTAGGCCAGCAAGCCGGACAGCCCCAGGCTCAGAGCCAGGAACACCACCACGGCCAGCGCGGTGCGGCTCTCGGCCGTCTCGGCCCGTTCCTGGCGCAAACGCTGCTCCATTGACAGGAAGGTGAGGAATTCGCGGCGAATTTCATCAAACTCCAGCTTGCCTTCGCCCTGGCGCACGCGCGCGAGGAATTCCTGGTTGTTGCGGCGCTGCGCGATGACGCTCTCGGCATAGTCGAGCCACTGGCCTTGCAGGGCGCGGATGCGGCGCAAGCGGTCCACCTGGATGGGGCTGTCAGAGACCAGTTCCAGCAAGGTGCTCATTTCGACGGCGATCTTCGCCTTGCCCGATTTATATGGCGCCAGGAAGGTTTCATCGCCCGTCAGCAGATAGCCGCGCATGCCCGTTTCCAGGTCGACCGACAGTTTCATGACTTCATTCGCATTGCCGATGACGCGTTCAGAATGCTCGACCGAGCGCAGCGCGGAGAGCAGGTAGGCGATCAGGCCGACAAACACCAGGGCGGTGACGACCCCGATGAGCAGTGGCAAGGTGACGTTGCGTGCCAGGCTGCGGCGAAAGCTGAAGGAATCGATCGGGGTCTTGGTATTCATCATGTCCGTGGGATGGGTATTGCAAAAAATCAATTTTACTGGATGTGCAATTTTTCTGTGGTGCAAGCATGGCGAGCGCTAGCATAGCAGCCATTGGGCATGATTCCAGTGTTGTCAGCCTGCGTAATGAAAGGCAACGAACGCAGGGGGCAAAAAAAATGCGCCGGACGAATCCGGCGCATTTCATGGGGCAGCGCGCTGCGCTGTATACCTATATGTCAGTCGCGAATTTCCAGTGCCCGGTTCAGGCTCAGCGCGGCCAGCGAGGCGACGGCACCTGACAGCAGGTAGAAGCTGACATAGGCCAGGCCGAAGTTAGCTGACAGGCCCAGCGCCACCAGCGGGGCGAAGCCGGCACCCACTAGCCAGGCCAGGTCGGACGTCAGGGCTGCGCCCGTGTAGCGGAAGCGGGCAGGGAAGTTGGCCGTCACGGCACCGGCTGCCTGGCCGTAGGACAGGCCCAGCAGGCTGAAGCCCACCAGGATGAACACGTCCTGGCCCATATTGCCGCCACCCATCAGGGTTGGCACGAAGGCGCTGAAGATGGCGATCAGCACGGCCAGCACGCCCAGGGTCGTGCGGCGGCCCACTTTGTCGGCCAGCACGCCCGAGATGACGATACCGACGGCTGCCAGCACGGCGCCCAGCATCTGCACTTGCAGGAAGTCAGAAGCCGAACGCGTCTGGTAGACAGAGATCCACGACAGCGGGAACACGGTGACCAGGTGGAACAGCGCGTAGCTGGCCAGCGCGGCGAGAGCGCCGATCAGCACGTTGCGGCCCTGGCCACGGCCCATTTCAAACACGCTCACCGGCTGCAGTTCGCGTTCGTCGAGCAAGCGCGCATATTCATTCGTCGACACCAGGCGCAAGCGGGCAAACAGGGCGACGACGTTGATGGCGAAGGCGACATAGAAGGGATAGCGCCAGCCCCAGTCGAGGAAGTCTTCATCGGACAGGTTGATCAGCATGAAGCAGAACAGGCCGGCGGCGATCAGGAAGCCGACGGGCGCGCCCAGCTGGCCCAGCATGGCGTACCAGCCGCGCTTGTTTTCCGGCGCGTTCAGTGCCAGCAGCGACGGCAGGCCGTCCCACGAGCCGCCCAGCGCCACGCCCTGGCCGATGCGCAGCACGGACAGCCAGATGATGGCGGCAAAGCCCAGGTGGGAATAGGTCGGCAGGAAGGCGATGCCGGCGGTGGACACGCCCAGGAGGAAGAGGGCGATGGTCAGCTTGGCGCTGCGGCCCATGCGGCGCTGGATTTCCATGAAGATCACGGTGCCGAACGGACGGGCGATGAAGGCGAAGGAGAAAATCAGGAATGCGTATAATGTGCCTTCCAGGCGTTCTTCGAAGGGGAAGAAGACGCGCGGAAACACCAGCACCGAGGCGATGGCGTACACAAAGAAGTCAAAGTACTCGGAAGCGCGGCCAATGATCACGCCGACGGCGATCTCACCGGGGTCGATATGCGACTCGACCGTGCCGGCCCCGCTAGCGTCGCGCAGGGAGTGAGGGGAAAAGTCAGCGGGTACATCGCCGCCATGTGTGCGCGTGCTGGACATGATGATCGTCTCCAATATAGTTTCGAGTTCGGCCAACGCGTAACCCAACGCGTAACATACTCCGGGTGTCTCATGCCTGGAGTAGGACTATCCATTCAGTAGTTGTAGGAAAACACCTCAACTGCCGAGTGAAAGTCCCCGCAAGGGGGGTGGACAAAACGTCCAATTGTCCTTGTGTTGCTTTAGGAATACAGTACCATATCTTCATCCCCTGTACTGGACTTTCCTGTATGTTTTCATTAAAAGTTCGTCGCGGACTGCTTCTTTTACCTCTCGCATTGTTGGCTGGTTGCAATACGGTGGTACTGAACGCGTCCGGAGACATTGCAGTTCAGCAAGGTAATCTGATTGTCATTTCGACATTGCTGATGCTGTTGATTATCGTTCCGGTAATCGCCCTGACCCTGCTTTTCGCATGGCGCTATAGAAAAAACAACACCGCGGCCAAATACGAGCCGGACTGGGACCACTCGACTCGCCTCGAGCTGATTATCTGGGGCGCGCCCCTGTTGATCATTATCGTGCTGGGCCTCTTGACCTGGATCAGCACCCACACCCTCGATCCATACCGCCCATTGAGCCGTATCGACGCCAACCGCCCCATTCCTGCCAGCCACAAGCCGATGATCGTCGAAGTCGTGGCGCTCGATTGGAAATGGCTGTTTATTTACCCGGAGCAAGGCATCGCCACGGTGAATGAACTGGTGGCGCCGGTCGATCGTCCGATCCGCTTCAAGATTACCTCGTCGTCCGTCATGAACTCGTTCTTCATCCCCGCACTGGCAGGGCAGATCTATGCCATGCCGGGCATGGAAACCCAGCTCAATGCCGTCATCAACAAGCCAGGTATCTACAAGGGCTTTTCCGCCAACTACAGCGGTGCCGGTTTCTCGGGCATGCACTTCAAGTTCCATGGCGTGAATGATGCTGACTTTGACAAATGGGTGGCAACGACGCGTGCCGGTGGCGGTGCGTTGAACCGCGACGACTACCTGGCGCTGGCGCAGCCTAGCGAACGCGATCCCGTGCGTCGCTACAGCAATGTACCTAGCGATCTGTACAAGGCAATCCTGAATCGCACCATCGTTTCCGACGCCCTGTGCGTGACACCGGTTGAGCCATACAAATTAACGCTGGCAAATAGCCCGGTAGCGGCCGTAACGGCAGTAGTCGCTAGCGATGCAGTGGTTGAAAAGGGCGTTCAAGCCAAGTAACGACTGCATGAATCCCGCAGCGCATCAGTACGTAGCGCTGCAGATACTGGCGCCGTTTGCCTGGCGCCCCCCTTTTTTCTCTGAGAGTAACAATGCTAGACCATATTGATCTGACGAAGCTTATATTCGGCCGTCTGACTTGGGATGCAATTCCATTTCACGAACCTATCCTGCTGGCGACCTTTGCAATGGTCCTGGTGGGCGGCGTGGCGCTTCTCGCCGCGCTGACTTATTTCCGCGTCTGGGGTACCCTGTGGCGCGACTGGATCACCAGTATCGACCATAAAAAAATCGGTATCATGTACATGATCCTGGGCCTGGTCATGCTGCTGCGCGGCTTTGCCGATGCGCTCATGATGCGTACCCAGCAGGCAGTTGCCTTTGGCGACAATGCCGGCTTCCTGCCACCGCATCACTACGACCAGATCTTCACCGCCCACGGCGTGATCATGATCTTCTTCGTCGCGATGCCTTTCGTGACGGGTCTGATGAACTACGTGGTGCCGCTGCAAATCGGCGCGCGCGACGTGGCTTTCCCATTCCTTAACAACTTCAGCTTCTGGATGACCACCATGGGCGCCGCCCTGGTCATGGCTTCGCTGTTCGTCGGCGAATTCGCCCGCACGGGCTGGCTGGCATATCCACCGCTGTCGGGCATCGTCGGCAGTCCGGACGTGGGGGTAGACTATTACATATGGTCCTTGCAAATTGCCGGGGTCGGGACGCTATTGTCCGGTGTCAACCTGATCGCCACCATCGTCAAGATGCGTGCGCCTGGCATGACGTGGATGAAAATGCCTATCTTTACCTGGACCGCCCTGTGCACCAACATCCTGATCGTCGCCGCTTTCCCTGTGCTGACGGCCGTGTTGGCCATGCTGTCGCTGGACCGCGTTGCGGGCTTTAACTTCTTCACCACTGAACTGGGCGGCAACGCCATGATGTACGTCAACCTGATCTGGATCTGGGGCCACCCAGAGGTCTACATCCTGATCTTGCCACTGTTCGGCGTGTTCTCGGAAATCGTTGCCACGTTCAGCAGCAAGCGCCTGTTCGGCTATGCGTCGATGGTCTACGCCACTTGCGTCATCATGATCCTGTCGTACCTGGTATGGCTGCATCACTTCTTCACCATGGGTTCTGGCGCCAGCGTCAACTCCTTCTTCGGCATCACGACGATGATCATCTCGATCCCGACGGGCGCGAAGATCTTCAACTGGCTGTTTACCATGTACCGCGGGCGTATCCGCTTCGAACTGCCTATGCTGTGGACGATCGGCTTCATGATCACCTTCACCATCGGCGGCATGACCGGCGTCCTGCTGGCCGTACCACCTGCGGACTTCGTGCTGCACAACAGCCTGTTCCTGATTGCCCACTTCCATAACGTGATTATCGGCGGCGTGGTGTTCGGTGTCTTCGCGGCAATTAACTACTGGTACCCGAAAGCCTTCGGCTACAAGCTCGACGTGTTCTGGGGCAAATGCTCGTTCTGGTTCTGGTTCGTCGGTTTCTACCTGGCCTTCATGCCGCTGTACGTACTGGGCCTGATGGGCGTGACGCGCCGTATCAACCACTTTGAAGATCCATCGCTGCAAGTGTGGACCATCATCGCCTGGTTTGGCGCCGTCTCGATCGCATTGGGTATCGCTTCCATGCTGATCCAGTTCTATGTCAGCTACCGTAACCGCGACGCCCTGCGCGACGTGACCGGTGACCCATGGGGTGGCCGTACGCTGGAATGGTCGACGTCGTCGCCTCCGCCAGACTATAATTTCGCCTTCACGCCAGTTGTGCACGAACTCGATGCATGGACTGACATGAAGAAACACGCTTACGAGCGTCCGACGTCCGGTTTCACGAAGATCCACATGCCGAAGAATACCTGGGCTGGTTTCGTGATCGCCGCACTGAGCGCACTGGTTGGTTTTGGCCTGATCTGGCAAATGTGGCTCGTCGCCAGCGTTGGTTTCGTGATCATGTTGATTACCATCATCGTCCATACCTTTAACTACAAGCGTGACTACTATATTCCTGCGGAAGAAGTGATCCGTACCGAAGACGCTTATACTAAATTGCTGAGCAGCCATGTCTGATACCATCGCCCATAACACCGGCGCCGCTGGCGCCGCACCAAGCTCGCGCAGCTACTTCGTGCGCGAACATCACCCGGAAAACGGCAGCTTGCTGGGTTTCTGGCTCTACCTGATGAGCGATTGCCTGATCTTCGCCTGTCTGTTCGCCACCTATGCGGTGGTGGGCCGCAACTACGCGGACGGCCCGACGGGCGCCGCGCTGTTCGACCTGCCGCTGGTGGCCGTCAACACGGCCATGCTGCTGCTGTCGTCGATCACGTATGGCTTCGCCATGCTGGCCATGCAGCGCAAGAACCTGCGCAGCACCCTGGTCTGGCTGGGCATCACTGGCCTGTTCGGCCTGGCCTTCCTGGGCCTGGAAATGTATGAATTCATACATTTGATACATGAAGGTGCCGGTCCGCAGCGCAGCGCGTTCCTGTCGTCGTTCTTCGCCCTGGTCGGTACCCACGGCTTGCACGTGACGTTCGGCGTGATCTGGCTCGTGACCCTGATGTTCCAGTTGAACAAGCATGGCCTGACCCCGGAAAACGGCCGTCGCATGATGTGCCTGTCGCTGTTCTGGCACTTCCTGGACGTCATCTGGATCGGCGTCTTCACCTTTGTCTACCTGATGGGAGTCCTGCCATGAGCGACCACACACACGGCGATAGCCACCACCATGACAATCCCGATCATGGCAGCCTGAAAAGCTACGCCATCGGCTTCATCCTGTCGGTGATCCTGACGGCCATTCCTTTCTGGCTGGTGATGACGAAAGCCATCACCAACTCGGGCACCATGGGCCTGGTCCTGCTGGCGTTCGCGGCGGTTCAAGTGGTCGTGCACATGGTGTACTTCCTGCACATGAACACCAAGTCCGAAGGCGGCTGGAACATGATGGCGCTGATCTTCACCATCATGGTGGTGGTCATTGCCATGGCCGGTTCGCTGTGGGTCATGTACCACATGAACCACAACATGATGCCCGATCTGATGCCTGAGTACATGCATACGAAAACGGCTCCATGATGAGTAACACGCGCCCAGGCAACACCGGGCGCGCCCCTGGCGCCGCATCGCAAGATGCTGCGCCAGGCCCACGCGGCATGGCCGTGCAGTTTTCAAAACTTGCACTGGCCTTGCTGGCGGGGATCTTATTTGCCGGTTTCTGTGCCCTTGGCACCTGGCAAGTCAAGCGCCTGGTATGGAAGCTTGACCTGATCGAGCGCGTCGAACAACGCGTACATGCGCCCGCAACGGACGCACCTGGTCCCGCAGCATGGGCCAGCGTCACGCAGCAAACGGATGAATACCGCCATGTGCGACTCTCCGGTACTTATCTCCCCATATTCAACACCCTGGTGCAAGCCACGACGGCACTGGGCAGCGGCTATTGGCTGGTCACGCCATTGCGCACAGCTGACGGCAGCACCGTGCTGGTTAACCGCGGCTTCGTGCCCAAGCGCGAAAACATCGGCGCCAGCACTCCTGCAGGCACGGTCAGCATCGACGGCTTGCTGCGCATCAGCGAGACGGGCGGCGGTTTCTTGCGCGAAAACAGTCCTGCCACGCAGCACTGGTATTCGCGCGACGTGGCGGCCATCGCCAAATCGCACATGCTGAGCAACGTGGCCCCCTATTTTGTCGACGCAAAGGAAAAATCGGAAACCGCGCCTGATGCTCCCGTCGGCGGCCTGACCGTGATTTCCTTCCACAACAGCCACCTGGTGTATGCGCTGACCTGGTTCGCGCTGGCATTGATGGTCGCTGGCATCAGCTGGTGGATCGTGCGTGACGCGCGCAAGCGCCGTGCGTTTGGCAAGCATCTTGATAATGCGCAGGAAAGTGACCATGCCGGGGAGGATTGAAATCCTGCCCAACCGCGAAGTATTAGAGCGCGGTGCGGTGGCAGCCGAGATGGAACATCCGGCCGGCCATCAGAACATGAAGCTGCTGATCCAGTTGCGCTGGCTGGCCGTGATCGGCCAGATCAGCACGATTTTCGGCGTCGGCGTGGGGCTGGGCATCGCCTTGCCCGTGCCCTACATGCTCGAAGTGCTGTCCTGCCTGATCGCCTTCAACCTGGCCAGCCTGTTGCGCTGGCACGAACGCCAGCCCGTCTCCAACACGGCGCTGTTCCTCGCGCTGCTGGTCGACGTCACCGTGCTGACGGCCCAGCTCTACCTGAGCGGCGGCATCAGCAACCCGTTTGCCTTCCTGTACTTGCTGCAAGTCATCCTCAGCGCCGTGCTGCTGGAAGTGTGGTCGACCTGGATCATGGTGGCCATCACCAGCCTGTGCCTGGCCGGCCTGGCCCTGCTGCCCGGCCCCTTGGTCTTGCCGATCGACCCCGAGCGGGGCTTTGCCAGCCTGTACGTGCAGGGCTTGCTGATCTGTTTTATCTTGAACGCCGCCTTGCTGGTGGTGTTTATCACGCGCATCACCCGCAACCAGCGTGCCGGCGACGCCAAGGTGGCAGATTTGCGCCAGCGCGCAACGGAAGAGGAACACATCATCCGCATGGGCCTCTTGGCCTCGGGCGCCGCGCACGAGCTGGGCACGCCACTGGCGACGCTGTCCGTCATCCTCGGCGACTGGCGCCGCATGCCGGAACTGAGCAAGAACAGCGAACTGCTGGAAGAAATCACGGAAATGCAGGCACAGTTGCAGCGCTGCAAGAGCATCGTCAGCGGCATCTTGCTGTCGGCGGGCGAGGCGCGCGGCGAATCGTCGGTGAAAACAACCATCAACACCTTCCTCAACGGCCTGGCGGACGAATGGCGCGCCAGCCGCCCCATCCACGATTTCGAGTACGATAACCGCATCGAGAACGACGTGCCTGTCGTCTTCGATTCGACCCTGAAACAAACCATTTGCAACGTGCTCGACAATGCACTCGAAGCGTCGCCCGACTGGCTGCGCTTCGAAGCCACGCGCGAAGCCGATTTCTTGCATCTGGTCATTACCGATGCGGGCCCCGGCTTCGAGCCGTCGATGCTGACGCACCTGGGCAAACCGTATCAAAGCAG
The DNA here is from genome assembly GCF_051380875.1 of Janthinobacterium woesei. Lineage (NCBI taxonomy): Bacteria > Pseudomonadati > Pseudomonadota > Betaproteobacteria > Burkholderiales > Oxalobacteraceae > Janthinobacterium > Janthinobacterium woesei. Next base: position 46,797 of record NZ_JBNYXW010000024.1, on the reverse strand, counting down.
CAAGGGTAAACCCGGTGGCGGACTGGGCCTGTTCCTGGTGGTCAACGTGGCGCGTACCCTGGGCGGCACAGTGACAGCGCGCAACCGCGTGCAGGGCGGGGCGCTGGTGCACCTGGCCTTGCCGCTGGCGGCCATCAAACTGGAAAGAGAAAGCGACAACCATGCAAGATGAGCGTCTGTTACTGATCGTGGAAGACGACGCCGCGTTTGCCCGCACCCTGGGCCGCTCGTTCGAGCGGCGCGGCTACCAGGTCATCCTGGCCACCAATTTCGATGAAGCGAGCGCCTTGCTGGAGCAGCACTGCCCCGACTACGCCGTGGTCGACCTGAAATTGCATGGCAATACCTCGGGCCTGGCCTGCGTGCAGGCGCTGCACCAGCATGACCCGGAAATGCTGATCGTCGTGCTGACGGGCTACGCCAGCATCGGCACGGCCGTCGAAGCGATCAAGCTGGGCGCCTGCCAGTACCTGGCGAAACCGTCCAACACGGACGATATCGAAGCCGCCTTCGGCCACATTGCCGGCAACGCCGACATCGAACTGACCAACCGCGCCACCAGCATCAAGACCCTGGAATGGGAACGCATCCACGAAATGCTGGCCGAGACGGATTTCAATATCTCGGAAACGGCAAGGCGGCTTGGCATGCACCGCAGGACCTTGGCGCGGAAGCTGGAGAAGCAGCGGGTCAAATAGACTCGGTGGCGGCAGTGCTACCGAAACTCTATAACCATGCCCGTAGCACGGGCATGGATTCACGCAGGAAAGCTGACTGTTCTTGTCGAGTAGGGCCATCGCTGTCCGCTTGGGGCGGGAGCGCATCGACCGATGCCCTATACGTCAATTTGACGCGAGAACCGTTAATCAAAATAGGCCGCTTGCGCCCCATAGCGGACTTTGCAATATCAAAATGATCGCCTGAACATTATTCGAGCTTTGAGTCTCGGTCGCAAGCGTATTTAGGGTGCTGCGCTGGAGCGAGGAAAGTATCGATGGCGGATACAATTTTGGCCTTCAATTGTTCACTACCAGCATCTTGCATATCCTTGTGGCGCGAGCCTTTGATGTGGACCACGCATGTACCGTAGTGGCCGCGCTCTTCCTCATTCGGCAGTACACCGCGGTCGGCAGTGGTGTCACTGGCACGAATTGTCAGGACGTGGATACCAGCTGAGCGGGGCAACGCGACCCGACGGCTGTCGAGGCTGATAAAGCTGGATACGCGGCTCGGGTTGTCAGCGGCAAACTGAGCCGAACTGTCGCCACCAAGGGAGTGCCCGACGAGCAGCAAGTGTCGCCAATCGAACTGAGGATAGCGTACTGCGGTCCCGTCGATCACGGTGGAGATCGACCGTGAAGCTACGCGGGCCATCGCCTGTAGTTGCTTCGTAATCGGCGCGTCTCGATCTAACTCTATGCCGCCAGAGCTATCTTGCAACGCGACAACCAAGTAACCCATTCGGTTGAGATTTTGTGTGAGGAATGAGTAGTCTGAACCGGAAAGCCCATATCCTGGGCTAAGGATTGCAACTGGACATGGTTGCGCACGAGTGCACGCTTGCACATTAGGTGGAACGTGAATATTCACTGGTACGGCAGCAAAGGCCATAGGTGTGCAAAACATCAGGGGAATTAAGGTGACGAGACGGCGCATTGAATCCTTTCTTGCTACGTTTGGAGGATGCTGAATCTGGGGTTACTGATGATTATCTCTGAAGTCGAACAACGAACAATGAGAATGCGATGTAACGACTACATGACGAGTTAAGGCGTAGCCTCGCAATAGGTCTGCTTTTGGCCGAAAAAGGCCGTTCAACCAGGCTAAAACGCCTGTTTTGATTGCAGAGTGAGCATCCGTAAAGTGCCCATCGACCACTCATTCATGTCATGCGGCCACCAGCCATTCCATCTTCTGCACCTGGATATGTGGATGGCTTTCCAACGCTTCCCACTCCGGCAAAAACACAAAGCCCTGTTTCTGGTAAAACGCGGCCGCGCGCGCATTTTCTTGCGCCACGTCAAGCAGCAGCCGCGCGTGGCAGTTGTCTACGGCGCGCTGTTTGACGGCGTCGACCAAGCCAGCTGCGACGGCCATGCCGCGGTATTCCTGCTGTACCCACATGGCGATCAGGTGGCATACGCCATCGCCGGCCACCACTTGCGCGGCGATGCCGATGGCTTGCTCGCCGTCAAAGGCGAGGAAGAACGTACGCTGCGGGGTGCTGATGGCGCGTTGCTGCCAGTCGGCGTCGGAAAAGCTGGCCGCGCTGGCGTGGCTGGCGCCAAAGGCGGTGGGGGCATCGAGCAGGGCAGCCAGGCGGGTGGATTTGAGCGCCGGCCAGTCGGCGGCGCTGGTGGGGCGGATATTGATATTCTTCAAATCAGGCTATGCAAAGGGTGGTCTGCGGCGCAGGAAAATACGTCCGTCGTGCTTGAGTGGCGTGGCGCTCACCCATGGGGAAGCGCCAACCATTGAAGTATTTGACAATATTAACAGGATCACTGCCGCCTTGGTCCCGTGTTTGCATCAGTGCTGTATGCATTTAACCTGGCCCGCAGGTACAAAACTGCCTATCTGGTCATGGCCCGGCGCAGCACATAGCTGAGGCCATCGACGGCCGCCACCATCAGCAGCATGGCGACGATGACGGTGGCGGCGGCGGGCATCTGGAATAGCGACAGATGGTATTTCAGCATTTGCCCCAGGCCTCCCGCGCCGACGACGCCGAGGATGGCGGCGGCGCGGATATTGTTTTCCCAGCGGTACAGGGTGTAGGACATCATCTGCGGGCTGCATTGCGGCAAGGTGGCGTACAGGAACGCCGCTGCGGGGCTGGCGCCGTTGATGCGCAGGGTGGCGGCCGGCAAGGGCGGGCAATTTTCAAACGCATCGGCAAACAAGCGCCCCAGTACGCCCACCGTGTGCAGGGCCAGCGCGAGGGTGCCTGCGAACGGGCCCAGGCCGGCGGCGATCAAGAGGATCGAGGCCCAGACCAGTTCTGGAATCGAGCGCAGCACATTCAACACGCCGCGCGTGGCATTGCGCGCCACGCTGCCGAAACGCCCGCTGGCGGGCAGGGCCAGGAGAGCCCCCAGCACGGCGGCGATCACCGTGCCGATGGCTGACATGGCCAGCGTCTCGAACGTGGCCACGCCAACTTTGATCAGGAACGGGCTGGCGAGTTCCGGAGGGGCGAAGCCGTGCAGGAAGTCGGCGGTGGTGCGCACGGCGTCGGCGCTGAAGAATTCGCCCCATTTCAGCGGCAGGCTGGCGAAACTGGCGATGACCAGCAGCAGCAAACCGGCCAGCAAGGCCCAGGTGGACCAGCGCACGGGCGCAGGGATGGGCAATGCAGGCAAAGCGGGCAACATCGGTTCAGTGTTCATGCCAGCCTCCGGCGCAGCATGGCGGAGACTGCATCGGCGCCCGCCACCAGCAGTACGAAGACCATCAGCATGGTGGCCAGTTCGTTGCCTGCCATCATCTTCATCGATTCATCCATGCGCTGGCCCAGGCCACCCGCACCGACAAAACCCATGACGACGGAGCCGCGGATCGCGCATTCCCAGCGGTAAATCGTATACGACACCAGTTCGGCGGCCGATTCGGGCAGGGCGCCGTACAGCAAGGCTTGCAGGCGGCCGCTGCCGTTGTTGAGCAGGGCGTTGCAGGCAGACGCATCCGATGATTCGAGGATTTCTGCGTAGACCTTGCCCAGCATGCCGCAATAGGTCAGCGCAATGGCGATCACGCCTGCCGTCGGCCCCAGGCCGACGATGCGCACCAGCAATAATGCCCACACCAGTTCCGGCACGCTGCGCAGCAGCACCAGCAATGCGCGCACGCAGTGGCGCAGGGCGGCGGCCAGCGGCGAGACTTGGCCAGAGCCGATGCGCGAAATCGACAATCGTTCCGTCACCAGCAAGGTCAACGGGATCGCCCCCAGCATGGCCAGCGCCATGCCTGCCGTGGCCATGGCGATGGTTTCCCAGCTGGAAATGACCACCAGTTGCAAAAATTCCAGCGAGTGGGCCGGTGGCACGAAGCTGGAGATAAATTGCCAGGTGGCAGCGAGGCTTTGCGCGTCGAACAAGATCCACGGCTTGAATTCGGCCTGCACCAGCATCGGCCACAGCACGATCAACACGACGGCGGTGCCGATCAAGCGGCCGCGCCAGGCGGGGTCGCGCGGCATGGCGGTGGATTTACCCGTCAGCAAAGAGGCCTCGCTGCATCCAGGTTTGCCTCTACCGCTTCGAATTGGGGCGCGGGGTCGTCCTTGTTGCGGTACAGCGCCTCTATCATGGCGTCGCTGACGTCGGCGCTGGCCGCGTCAAACACCACCTTGCCATCGCGCAAGGCGACGATGCGGGGGAAACAGGCGCGCGCGATTTCCACCTGGTGCAGGCTGCAGATCAGCGTGGCGTGGCGCGCCGTCGCTTCGGCCTGCAGCACATTGATCGTCTGCAAAGCTAGTGTGGGGTCGAGCGCGGACAGCGGTTCGTCGACGAGGAATACTTCCGCATTCGACACCAGCGCGCGCGCCATGCCGCAGCGCTGGCGTTCGCCGCCGGACAGGCGGTCGACACGGGCATACAGTTTGTCTTGCAAGTTGAACTTGCCCAGCGCTTCCCACGCGGCGCGCGGATCGACGGGCGCCAGCAGCGAGCGCATCGCCATCCACAAGCTCCATTGGGGCAAGCGGCCGGCCAGCACGGCGTTGACCACGCGCTGGCGCGGCGCCAGGGGCGGCGTTTGCGGCGCCAGGAACAGGCGCGCGCGCAGGGCGTGGCGAGCGCTGCTGGACATGCTCCACGGCGCACTGCCTAGAATGCTGAGGCTGCCCGTTTCCGGGCGCAGCGCGCAGGCCAGCGTATGCAGCAAGCTGGTCTTGCCGGCACCGGAAGGGCCGATCAGGGCGATTTGTTCACCTGGGGCCACGTGCAGGTCCAGTTCGCGTAGCGCCAGCGCATTGCTGGCGGCGCCCGCGTGGTGGACGCTGACCTTGTGAAGTTGAAATGTCATGCGAGAGTCGGGAGTGTGCTGGCCAGCGCACGCGTGCGGCGCCGGCCAGCGGATTAGCTTGATTTACTTCAACAAACCGGCATCGCGCGCGGCCGCTTCGATATCCTTGTAGTTCTCCGCCTTGGTGGGGATGAACTTGGTGGCGCGCTGCAATTCCAGGATTTCCTTGCCTTCAGGCGTGGAGGGGTCCAACGCCAAAAACGCTTCCGTCAGCTTCTTGCGCACGACGGGGTTCATGTCGGCGCGCACGCTCCAGTTGTAATCGTAGTAGCCAGGCGTGGTGTAGAACACGCGCACCTTGCTCGGGTCGACTTTCTTGCTTTCCACCAGCTTTTCCCAGACGGAAATATTCAAGGTGCCCGCATCGACCTTGCCGCCGGCGACAGCGGCCACGGTAGCGTCATGCGCGCCGGAAAACGCGATGCGCTTCATGTCGGTGTCCGGGTTGATCTTGGCAGCCAGCAAGTAGAAGCGTGGCATCAAGTGGCCGGAAGTGGACGATTCCGAACCGAACGTGAAGTTCTTGCCTTTCAGGTCGGACAATTGATTGATGTCCCTGCTGGTGGTGACGAACACGGAGCGGAACTTCGTGTCTTCTTCGCGCTGCACCAGCGGCACGATCTTGCCGCCGCTGCGCACGTTCGCCTGCACGAAGGTAAAGCCGCCGAACCAGACCATGTCGAGCTTGTTATTGATCAAGCCTTCCACGGAGGCTGCGTAATCGGTGACGGGCGTAAATTCCACCTTCATGCCCAGCTTTTTCTCCAGATAGTTGCCCAGCGGCTTGAACTTGCGCTGCAATTCCGTCGGCGCTTCGTCGGGGATGGCGGACACGCGCAACACTTGCTGCGCCTGCGCGATGCCGCTGTGGATGGCCAGGGTGGCGGCGACGGTGGCCAGGATGGCGGGGAATTTGTTAAATGAGTTGGAGAATTTGCCCATGTTTTTACCTTTTTTTGAGTGTTGTAAATTAAATGACGGAAACCCCGGTCGTGCCTTCCAGCACGTCGCCGATCACGGCAGCGTCGGCAAAGCCTTCGGCGCGGAAAATCGCCAGCACTTGCTCGACGGCTTCCGGCGCGCACGCCACCAGCAGCGGGCCGGCCGTCTGCGGGTCTGTCAAGATGGCCTTGTCGATGGCGCTCAGGCTGCCGGCCAGCTGCACTTGCGTGCCATAGCCTTGCCAGTTGCGCATCGAGGCGCCCGTAATATTGCCGTTCTCGGCCAGTTGCTGCACTTGCGGCAGCAGCGGTACGTCATCCATGGCGATGCGCGCCTGCAACTTGGCGCCGCGCGCCAGTTCCAGCGTGTGGCCCAGCAAACCGAAGCCCGTCACGTCTGTCAGCGCATGCACGCCGTCGAGCAGGGCCAGTTTCTTGCCCGGGGTATTCAATTTGGTGGTGTTGTCGATCAAGGAGGCGTAGCCATCAGCGTCGAGCGCGTTTTTCTTCAGCGCAGCCGACAAGATGCCCACGCCAATCGGTTTGCCCAGCACCAATTTGTCGCCGGCGCGCGCGCCCGCGTTGCGTTTCACCTGCGACGGGTGGACCAGGCCCAGCACGACCAGGCCGTAAATGGGCTCGACGGAATCGATGGTGTGGCCGCCCGCAATGGGGATGCCGGCCTGGGCGCAGATGGTTTCGCCGCCCTTTAAAATCAGGCCGATGGTTTCCACCGGCAGCTTGTTGATCGGCATGCCGACCAGGGCCAGCGCCATGATGGGTGTGCCGCCCATGGCGTAGACGTCGGAAATGGCGTTGGTGGCGGCGATGCGGCCGAAGTCGAACGGATCATCGACGATGGGCATGAAGAAATCGGTGGTGGCGATCAGCGCCTGCTCGTCGTTGAGCTGGTAGACGGCCGCGTCGTCCGCGGTTTCTATGCCGACTAGCAACTCTTTCGGCAGGGGAAAGCCGCCGCTGCCTTTTAAGATGTCGGCCAGCACGCCAGGCGCGATTTTGCAGCCGCAGCCGCCGCCATGGGAAAATTCGGTCAATCGGATCGGAGTGGTAGGGCTATCGGACATGGTCATCCTGCTGTAGAGAGATAAAAAAGCCGCGCCAGGCATCAGGCGGCGCTGGCGGTTCTGGTGTCGCCGACGATAGCACATAATGCGCGCGCGGCTTGCTCAAAGGCATGTTCCGAAATATCGGGCAAGACCAGCGGCCTGGCCTCGGCGTAGCGGCTGAAATTGCGCTGGATCGATTGCAGATAGGCGGGGTCGTAATGCTGGACCAGCAGTTCTTCTACCAGCTCAGCCATGCACCCTGTCAGCGCCAACTGTTGCCAATATGAAATTTTTTCGCGGCCATGCAGTTGCGTCAAGAGCGCCAGCTGCACATTCAGGCGCTCTGCATCGACGACGAAATGCGCGTAATCTTCCATCAGCAGTTGCACGCGTTGTGCAATGTCCAGCCGCACGTCTGTGCAAGCGGCGGCGCGCATCTTTTCCATCAGCGCATCGGGCACGCGCAGGCGGCCTACTTTCTTGCTTTCCGACTCGATAAACACGGGCAGTTTTGGGTCGAAATGGCGCAATTGCTGCCACAAGCCGCTTTCGAAAGCTTTTTGCGACGGCTGGTCTGCCTCGGGCAAACCACCCAGCACGGAACCCCGGTGAGCGGCCAGCTGTTCCAGGTCGATCACTTGCGCACCCTGGCTGTCGAGCACCTGCAGCAAGCGGCTCTTGCCGCTACCCGTGGGGCCGCACAGCACGTTGATGAAATCAAATTGGGTGGGCAGGGTGACCAGCTCGGCATTCACGTGGCGCCGGTATTCCTTGTAGCCGCCATCGAGCTGCGTCACGGGCCAGCCGATGCGCGCCAGGATATGCGCCATGGCGCCGCTGCGGTTGCCGCCGCGCCAGCAATACACCAGCGGTTTCCAGTCGTGCGGGTGGCCGAGAAAACCCACTTCGATATGGCGCGCGATATTCTTGGCGATCAGCGCCGCGCCCAGTTTTTTTGCCTCGAAGGCACTGGTCTGCTTGTACAGGGTGCCGACGCGCACGCGCTGCTCGTCGTCCAGCACGGGCAAGTTGATGGCGCCCGGCAAGTGGTCTTCCGCGAACTCGGACGGGCTGCGCACATCGATGATGGCATCGAATTCATGCAGGCGCGGCAAGATATCGCTGAAAGGCAGGACTGCAGGGTATTTCATCGTGGCAAGGTGCTGGGAATGGGGAAACGCGTATTATCCCCGATAAACGCCCCTGCCGTGAGTGCTTAGCCCAACAATCTGCCCAGCAGTGGCGCCAGCAAGACCGTCACCACGCCGGAAAAAATCATGGTCAGGCTGGCCACGGCACCTTCTTCCGTCCCCACGCGGCGTGCCACGGAGAGGCCAAAGCCGTGCGCGGCGGCGCCATACGGGGCGCCACGGGCGATGCGCATGCGCAGGGGCAACAGTTTTAACAACGGTTTGCCCAGCATCAAGCCAAACAGCCCCGTCATCACCACGAAGATGCCTGTCAGCTGGGCCGAGCCGCCCATGTGGCGCGACGCTTCCAGCGCGAACGGCGTCGACACGGAGCGCGCCAGCAGGCTGCGCGCCATGTCGCCATGCACGCCCAGCAGGCGGTCCAGCAGCAGCGTGGCAGCCACGGAGGCGACGATGCCGGCGCAGCTGCCCAGCGAGAGGGCCAGCCAGTGCTTGCGGATCAGCTTGCGCTCCTGGAAGATGGGCAGGGCAAACGCGATAGTTGCCGGGCCAAGCAGCCACGGCAGCCAGCGCGTCTCGCCGAAATACGTGGCAAATGGCGTCGAAGTGGCCTGCACGATGATGATCAGGATGGCCGAGGTGCAAATGGCCGGCGTCAGCAGGAAATGCGGATGGCGGCGGTGCAGCGCCTGGTTGGCGTAGAACAGGACCAGGGTGAGCAGCAAAAACAGCAGCGACAGCAGAAAAGTATTCATCTTGCAGCCCGCATGGCGCGCTGGCGCAGCAGTTTTTGCAGGCGCAGCCGGCGCTCGTAACGGCACACCCATTCCACGGTAAATGCCGTGGCCAGCATGACGCAGGCAAAGCCCAGACCGATATTGACGAACAGCATCAAGCCCTGGGTTTTCAGTAGTTGCGTAAATTGCACCACGGAGACGACCAGCGGAATGAAAAACAGCAGCATGTTGGCCAGCAGCCAGCTGGCGCCCAGCTCGATGGTACTGGGGCGCACCCAGCCCGCCAGCAGCACGGCCACCAGCACGAACAGGCCCACCACGCCGCCGGAAAACGGCAGGTGCAGGGCGGACGCAGCCTGGTCGGCCAGCCACCAGGCCACGATCAGCACGCCGACTTGCCACACGGTATGCGCCGGCCGGCGCCAGGCATGGGAACGCAGCAAGGGCGCGGGGGAAAGAGTGGCAATGGCGGGGTGCTGCAAGGCTGGGGCTGAGGCTAGGGCTTTCACGACAGGCTTTCAAACGGCTGGGGGAAGCTTTCATTGTAGAGAGACAACATCAAAAGATAAAATGACTTAAACTTATGATTATCATTCGATATTGGAATGCATCATGGATATCCGCTCCCTGCGCTACTTCGTCGAAGTGGTCGAGCAGAATAGTTTTACGCGGGCTGCCATCAAGCTGCACGTGACCCAGCCCACCGTCAGCAAGATGATCCAGCAGTTGGAACAGTCGCTGGACCTGGCCTTGCTGGACCGCGCCGGCAAGCGGTTTACCCTGACGGACGCGGGCAAGGTGGTGCTGGCGCGCGCGCATGAGATGCTGGCCCTGCACGCGGAATTGACGGTGGAATTGCGCGACTTGCAGCAGCTGGAGCGGGGCGAGTTGCGCGTGGGCGTGTCGCCGCAAACGCATTCCACCCTGGCGCCGTGGCTGGCCGAGTACCACCAGCGCTATCCGGGCATCGAGCTGAAAATGTATGAAAGCGGCACGCAAGCCATCGAACGCGACTTGCGCACCGGCACGGTGGAACTGGGCACCATGCTCGACTACCCGGGCAATGCGGCCACCTGGCAGGATTTCGAGGCCTTGCCGCTGGTGCGCTCGCCACTGTGCCTGCTTGCGCCGCCCGACAGTATCTGGCGCGGCCGCAGTTCGGTGGCGCTGGCCGAGCTGGCCGACAGTCCCTTCGTTTTCTACGGCGCTTCGTTTGCCCTGAACGACATCGTGCAAGACGCCTGCCAGCGCGCCGGCTTCGCGCCGCGCATTACCGGGCGCAGCGGCCAGTGGGACTTCATCGCCTCGCTGGTGCGCCTGGGCGTGGGCGTGTGCCTGCTGCCGAAGATGTATTGCGACACGCTCGACCAGGGGCAATTTGCCATCATTGCCCTGGAAGGCCCGCCCGTGGAGTGGAATCTGATGCTGGCCTGGCGCCGAGGCGGGCGGCTGTCGTTCGCCGCGCGCGCCTGGCTCGATCTCGTCAGGGCGCGCATGGAGCCGCTCGGACGATTACAATAGGCGCTCGCCAACCACCGCCAAGAATATGAAGATCATCGGTAAAGCCACAGGCAAAACCAGGCTCCAGCGCACCACAGGCTCATTGCTGCTGGGATTGTTATGCACCTTGGGACTCATGAGCGAGATGGGCCATGCCCAGGCCGCCATTCCCGTATATGGCTATTTCATCAAGAATACCTATCCGCACGATACGCAGGCGTTCACCCAGGGCTTGCTGTTCAAGGATGGCCATTTGTATGAAAGCACGGGCCAGAATGGCCAGTCATCGTTGCGCAAGGTGGACCTGGCGACGGGCAGGGTGCTGCAGCGGGCCATGCTCGACAAAAACGTCTTCGGCGAAGGCATCACGGAGGTGGGCGACGAGATCATCGGCCTGACGTGGATTTCGCAGACCGGCTATGTGTTTGACCAGAAAACCTTCAAATTGAAACGCACCTTCCATTACAAGGGCGAAGGCTGGGGCCTGGCCAGCGATGGCAAGGTGGTCTACATGAGCGACGGCACTTCCGCCATCCGCGTGCTGGAGCCGAAAACGCTGACGGAGGTGCGGCGTTTCGAGGTGAAGGCCGAGGGGCGCCCCATCGAGCGCCTGAATGAACTGGAAATGGTAAATGGGCAACTGTTTGCCAATGTCTGGGGCGCGGACGTGATCGCCCGCATCGACCCTGCCAGCGGCAAGGTGGTGGGCTGGATCGACCTGACGGGCTTGCTGCCGCCCGAGCAGCGGGGCACGGCCAATCCCGACGCGGTGCTGAACGGCATCGCCTGGGATGCACGGGGCAAACGCTTGTTTGTTACCGGCAAATTGTGGCCCAAGCTGTTCGAGATCGAGCTGATCGAAATCCAGCGCCATTAATGGTTTCTACAGGACAGTGTTGCTGCGGGGAATCGTCTATGATGCTTCGATGCTGACACTCCTTCGCCCAGCGCGACCTTTGCAGGATGCCATGCTGTCCCTTTCCTTCTACGCATACGGCCTGGCGGCCGCTGCCGGCTTGATTACTGGCAAGGCGGCATGAACGAAAAAAACCCGCCGCTGCGAGGCAGGGCGGGAAAGGGGGGGGTAAAAGGAAAAAAGCGCGGGCGCGATCAGGGAGCCGTGATCACCGTGCTGAGTGGAATCTTCATGAAGCGAATGCCGTTGCTGCCGTTTTCATACAGGATGCCGAGGTTGCTGGCGTCGACCTGCGTCAGGTCGCTGTAAGCCGAGGCGCCCGCCGTGATCAGCAGGGAAAATGGCCAGCTCTGGCCATCGTCCTTGCTGGCGCGCACGGTCAGGTTGTTGCGGCTGGTGGTGGAAGCGGGGTTGGCGTGCAACAAGTATTGCTTGCCATTCCAGCCCAGGTTCAGCAGGCTGCCTTCGCAAACGGGGTCGATCAGGGTGGCGTTGGCGAAACCGGCGCTGAAATTGGCGCCGCCATCGGAACTGAGGGAAACGATGCGTTTTTTCGTCGCACCGCTTTGCTCGCGGCTGTTGAGCATCAGCTGGCTGGTGCTCAGTTCGGCCGCCGTCGATTCATTCGCCGAGGCATAGCCCGTGTCATTGCCAATTTTGTACGTCGCGCCATGGTCGTCCGAATAAAACACATAGGCGCGGCCATCGGCGTAGCCCGCTTGCGGCGGTCCCGCCGTGAAGTTGCCCGGCACCACGATACGGCCCGAGCGCATCTGCACGCCGTGGCCCGGCCCCATCGCCAAGGTGCGCCAGCCGGCCGCATTGTTGTATGGCGCCGCGCCGATCTTCGCCGTCTGCGCCGTGATGTTGGCTGGCAAGCCCCACGTCGCGCCGCCATCGGTCGAGCGCACCACCCATTGCTCGCGGATGCCCGCGCCGCCGTTGCGGATGGTGCTTTCGCTGGCATTGCCCGTGTTATAGAACAGGAACAAGCGGCCGCCCGGATAGGCGGGGTCGAGTGTGTCGAGCACGGGCACGGGGTTGCCCGCCTGCAAGGTGCCATTTGCCGCCACCACGGACAGGGCCGACCAGGTGGCGCCCCCGTCCAGGCTTTTCTTCATGACCACCTGGATATTGCCGAAGTCGGCGCAGCCGGACGGCCGTCCTTCGGCGAAGGCGAGGATGGTGGCGTTTTGCAATGTCACCACGGCGGGAATCCGGTAACAGCCATAGCTGGCATCGGCGGCGGGAAATGGCGTGCTGGCGGAAATGGCCGCCTGGGCCACGGGCGTGGCGCCGAGGGCGATGCCCAGGGTACAGGCGGCAGCCAGGCGTTGCAGTGATTGAATCGGCAAGACAGGTAACATTGCAGTGATTCCTTTCCCGGGGCCAGGCGCAGGCCAGTCCCCAAACCATCCCGTACTGGGGAGATCGCGCGCGCCTGACGGGTGGCAGGCGCGCGTCCCGTGTCTGTGTACTCGCCGTCAATCGGCCAGCGGTATCGCGCGCGGCGCGCTGGCGTCATGGCTGTCGGCAACGGCGCGCCAGCGCACGCCCTTGATGGCCCAGGCGGCGGGAATCGTCGCGCTCCAGTGCCGCGTACCGTAATGGGCGCCGGTGGCGAGAGGCCGCGCCAGGGCGATGCGTCCCAGCGGGCGGCCCGCCACCTGCAATTCCAGCGCGGGATTTTTGACGTCCATTTGTTCCAGTTCCAGCAACACTTGCACGGCCGCGTAGGCATGCAAGCCGCCGCTGGCCTGGTATTCGACGTAGCCGACGCTCAACGGCGCGCGCGCAGCCTTGGCAGGCTCAGCTGCGGCCGTGACCAACGGGAGCACGGCTGCGCGCGGCACGACGCCCTGCGGTGCGATATCGCCACCGCAACCAGCCAAGGGCAGTGTCAGCGCCAGGCAGGCGAAAGCAAACTTACGCTTGCGCCAGATCAATGCGTTCTCCCTCGGCCACTACTGCTTGCAAGGCCAGGTTGGCATCGAAGGCGGCGATGTCGGCCCAGGCACCCACGCGCAAACGGCCGCGGTCCGTGACGCCCAGGTAATCGGCGGGATAGGCAGACAGCCGGCGCGAGGCGTCGGCCAAGTCCAGTCCCACGGAGACCAGGTTGCGCAAGGCCTGGTCCATGGTCAGGCAGGAACCGGCCAGGGTGCCGTCGGCCAGGCGCACGCCGCCCTGGCATTTGGTGACGGTGTGCGAGCCCAGGCGGTAATCGCCGTCCTGCATGCCGGTGGCTGAAGTGGAGTCGGTCACGCAATACAGCTGCGGGATGGCGCGCAGTGCCGTGAGCAGGGCGCCCGGGTGCACATGCAGCAGGTCGGGGATGATTTCCGCGTAGCGCGCATGGGCCAGCGCGGCGCCGACGATGCCGGGCTGGCGGTGGTGCAAGCCCGTCATGGCATTGAACAGGTGGGCAAAGCTGGTGGCGCCATGGCGCAGGCCGGCCACGCCGTCGTCATAGCTGCCGCTGGTGTGGCCGAGCTGCATGCGCACGCCGTCGGCGCTGAGCACGCGGATGATTTCCAGGTGGCCGGCGATTTCCGGCGCGATGGTGATGACGCGGATGGGCGCCAGGCTGCGCAGCCGGTGCAGGCTGTCCAGCACGGCCACGCAGGCATGGTCGGGCTGGGCACCCAGCTTTTCCTGGTTGATGAACGGTCCCTCCAGATGCACACCCAGCACGCGGGCGGCGCCCGGCTGGCGCGTGCCGCAGGCTTGCCCCAACCCCGCCAGCACGGCTTCCAGTTCGGCCATCGGCGCCGTCATGGTGGTGGCCAGCAGGGCCGTCGTGCCATGGCGCACATGGGCGGCGGCGATGCGCGCGGCCGCGTCGCCGCCCTGCATGATGTCGGCGCCGCCGCCGCCATGCACGTGCAGGTCGATAAAACCGGGCAACAGCGTCAGCCCTTCGGTGCCTGCGCGTTCTTCGATGGCGGCGATGCGCCCGTCTGGCGCCACCGTCAGGGTGCCGTCGATCCAGGCGTCGCCACACAGGATGCGGCCGTGATGTTGGCGGTAGGCTTCAGTCATGGTATTTTTTCTTAATCAATGTGGAAACGCGCCTGGCGGCGGCCGTGACTGCCGCGCCAGGCGCCAATGCTTATGTTTAATGCACGATGTGGACTGCCTTGCCATCCCATTGCAGCAGGAACACGTCCTTGCTGGCGGCGCCGCCGTCGCGTTCACCGCCGATGACCAGCACGCCGTCATCGAGCTGGATGCCGGTGCCGTAGCCCAGGCCCGCCGGCAACTTGCCCACGTGCGACCAGGTGCCGGCGCGGCGCGCATAGATATCGTCGCGCCAGGTTTTCTTCAAGCCCTTGTGGGCATAGTTCTGGCCGGCGTCGAATTGCTGCCAGGCACCGGGGAAGTTGGCGCCGCCCGCCACCAGCAGCACCTTGTTGCTGTAGCCGGCGAATGCGCCCGCCACGCCTTCCTGGCGCGTGGCGCCGGGTGGGGCGGGCAGCTTGCCGCCTTGCTTCCACGTCAGCTTGTCGCCATCGATGGTCACTTCCTTGACCTGCGGCGAACGCAGGCCCGGCTTGATTTCGCCATTCACCATGGTCAATACCTTGCCTTGCACGGCCACGCCCGAACCGACGGTCGGCAGTTGCGGGTCCGTGCCCAGGTTGTGCCACTGGTTCGTTTGCGGGTTGTAGCTCATCACCTGCGCCGTCCACAGATAGTCTTGCGGTCGCTGGTCAAAGTAATGCCCGGCGACTATGGCCTGGCGCTCCTTGTCATCAAACGCGCCCACGGCGTAGTCCTGGAAATAGCCGTCGAAGATGGCCTTGTTGACGCCGCCAAAGAAAACGATGTTCTGCTGGTCGGTGGAGACCACGCTGGCCGTGAAGATGCCCAGCGGCGCGCGCGTGGGCAGCTGGCGCCAGCTATTGGCGGCCGGATCGTAGACATACGCCGTGTCGAACACGGTCAGGGCCTTGTCTTCGGGAGCGTTCTTGCCGGAGCCGCCGAACAGGTAGACCAAGCCGTTGATGGCGACGGCGCTGGCGGCATCGCGCGCCGCATCAGGAAATGGCGCCAGCGCCACCCATGGAGCGCCAGGTTTGGCGGTGTCGAGCCCATACCAGGCCTTGCCGGCCGAACCCAGGCCCGCATAGATGGTGGCGCCGATGCGCGCGCCGGCGCCGTTCTTGATGGGGGCCGGGAAATCGGGCCAGCGTGGCGCGGTATCAATGGCCTGGGCGCCGGAGAAGGCGAAGGTGGTGCAAAGCAGCAATGCACAGCTGAGTTTTTTCATGATGGACAGTGTGGTAGGTGGAAGAGAGTGGCCCGGGCTTAGAAATTGGTTGTGAAGCCGGCGCGCAGTTCCGTAAACTTGTTGCCGCTGGTATCCCATTTGCGGTAGGTCGGGCGGAACCAGAACGAGGTCGAACCGCGCGTCAGGCCCAGATTCATCTTGTAAGCGAGCTCCACGCGCAGCTGCTTGTAGTCGTTCGCGTCGTTGGGCACACTGTCGACCTTGTGGATCATGAGCACGGGACGCAGGTGGAAGTTAGGCGTGACGCTGTACTGGCCGCCCAGGATGATTTCGTTATCCTTGATGCTGCTGCCGTTCGGCCGCTGCGTCTTGTCCTGGATCAACAGCAGGCGCAGCGTATGCGGGCCGATGGGCAGCATGCCGCCAACCATGGTTTGCGTGGTTTCATACACGCCGTCGGCCAGCGCGCTGTTGTCGCTGGTGGCCAGGGCGTTCTTCAAGTTCTGCTTTTGCGAACCATAGTTCAGGTCGATGCGCACGACGGGATAGTCGATGCGCGCGCCCAGGACGTAGCCGTTGGCTGCCTTGGTGTTGGGCGCGATGTTGGGCGCCGTGGCCGAGACCAGCTTTTCGTCCGTGAAACTGCTGCCGTTCCAGTAGAACTGTGCGCGCAGAGTGGCCAGTCCCGCCACTTTCGGGCTGGTATAGGTCAGCGAATTGTCGGCCCAGATGGCGTTCGAGATACGCGTCAGGCCGGCCGGGTAGCCCTTGCCGGCGCCCGTGCCCAGTTCACTCATTTCGCCGATGTTGCCGCCCGATGCATACGGGTCGAGCACATTGATGTAGCTGTCGAGCCATTGGCGCCCGAAGCGCACCGCGCCGTACTGGCTGTTGATGCCGCCCCACGCTTCGCGGTTGCCAAACGAATTCGTCCAGGCCGGGGTGGCGTCGCCCGTCACCAGCTTGGTCGAGACGAACAGCTCGGCACTCAGGCCCGAATTGTCGAGCGGCAGCACGCTGCCAAAGGCGACCAGCACGCCAGGATGGCTGCGCTGGCGGTGTTCATTGTCGCCTTGCTCCGTCAAGCCCTTGCGGTCGCTGATCGAATACTCGAACTGGCCACTGATATTGATGGGCGGCAGTGTCACCTGCGCCGACGCGGAAATGGTGCAGGCCGCCAGTGGAACAGCGATGAGCAGGGTGCGCTTGACTTTCATTGACTTCTCCAGTTGTTTGATACTTGTTGTGTTGGAAAGAATTTCAATACATGAGCTTTGGGTTAGTTCTTACTTGGCTCGAAAATCAGTGTAAAGATATATGATATCTAATGTCAAACAACTTATAAGCTTGTTGCTTTTTTGTACGAAAGGAATGTTTCGAGGGCAGGGGCGAACGGCTTCAGCCCGCATGGCGCGGGCTTTCAGGCATGATCCGGGAGCGTCAAGCCAGGGCGGCAGCCGCTCCCAGCAAGCCCGCATCCGCACCCAGCCGGGCGGCGCTGAGGCGCGGCGGGCTGGCCAGCGGCAAACCCGCCAGGGCCGCGCTGATGCGCCCCAGCATGCCCGATGCCAGGCCCACGCTGCCGCCGATGACCACTTCGTCCAGATCGACGATCATGTGGTATCCCGCGATGGCTTCAGCCACCGCCAGCGCCGCATTGTCGACAATAGCGGCTGCGCGCGGCTCGTCCGCCGCCAGCGCGAACAGCCGGGCGCTGTCGAGCGTTTCCTGGAAAATGACACTGGCCTGGCGCGCCAGCGCCGTGCCCGAAGCGAGCATTTCCAGGCAGCCCAGCCGGCCGCAGCCGCACACGACGGCGCCATCGGCAGGTGCCAGGCGGGCCGGCGCGTGCCCGACGTGGCCAGCCAGCCCGTGCGGCCCCGCGCGCAAGCGGTGATCGAGCACCAGGCCACCGCCGACGCCCGTCGACAGGGTAATGAACAGCAAATTGGCCGGATGCGTGCCATCGCCCTCGTCGCGCCGCGCGCAATATTCTCCCCACGCGGCCGCCTGGGCGTCGTTGAACAGGGCCACGGGACAGCCAAAGCGCTGGCGCAGCAGTTGGGCCAAAGGAAAGCCATTCCAGAATGAGATGATGTTGCGGTTCACGGGATACACCTTGCCGTCGTCGATATAGCCGGTAGTGGCCACGCTGACCTGGGCTGGTCCCGGCCAGCCGTCCACGAGGGCCTCGATGGCGGTAGAAAATTGCGCCGCGCCGGTGACCATGGGTACTTGCCGCCGCGCAACGATAGTGCCGTCTTCCACCATGGCGGCGGCCAGCTTGGTGCCGCCGATGTCGATTGCGAGCAGCATCTCAGGCCTTGCTGGTGGCCGGCGCGCTTTGCAGGGCGGCGGTAAACCATTGCGTGATGTGCTCGATGCGCGTGATGGCCGAGCCCACCGTCACGCAGCAGGCGCCCGCGCGCAGGCAAGCGGCGGCGTCGCCAGGTGTGCGGATGCGCCCTTCGGCTATCACGCGCACGCCGTGCGCCGCCAGTTGCCCGATCAAGGCCGTATTCGGGCAGTCTTCCGGCAGGTAGGCGGTGTCCTCGGTATAGCCGGAGAGGGTGGTGCCCACCAGATCGCAGCCGAGCGCATGGCAGGCCAGGCCGTCTTTCAGGGTGGAGCAGTCGGCCATGGCCGCTTTGCCGGCCGCGCGCACGGCTGCCAGCAAGGTGTCCACCGACACAGGGCGGGGGCGCGCCGTGCCGTCGAAGGCGATGATGGCGGCGCCGGCCTGGGCCAGCGCGTGCACATCGTCGATGTAGGGCGTGATGCGCACGGCACTATCAATCAGGTCGCGCTTGACAATGCCGATGATAATGGCATGCGGCAAGGCTTGCGCCACCGCGCGCACGTGATGCGCACCTTCGATGCGCAGCGCCGTGGCGCCGCCGTCCATGGCGGCGCGCGCCATGGCAACGATAATCTCGGGGGTATCCATGGGGCTGTCGTCGAGCGGCTGGCAAGACACCACCAGGCCGCCTTGCAGGCGGGTAAATAATTGCGCGGGTAAATGCGTCGGGTGTAAATCAGTCATGGATCAGTTCACCAAAGCGTTGACAGGAGACGCCGCCAGCAGCAGGCAGGCGGCGTCGTGGTTGGTTTCGATGCTGCGCAGGGCAGGCACTTGTTGTTGGCAGGCAAGTTGGGCCTGCGGACAGCGCGTGTGGAACACGCAGCCCGGCGGCGGCGCCAGCGGACTGGGGATTTCTCCGCCGAGCACGTCTTCGGGCGCTATGCGGCAGGCCGGGTCGGCGGCGGGCGAGCTTTTCCACAGGGCGCGCGTGTAAGGATGGGCGCCGCCCGTGGCGATGGCCGCGCGCGGCGCCGCCTCCATTAGCCGGCCCAGATACAGCACCAGCACGCGGTCGCACATGGCTTGCACCATCGGCAGGTCGTGCGAAATGAAGATGATGGACAGGCCAAACTGCTGTTGCAAGTCCAGCAGCAGATTGATGATCTGCGCCTTGACCGAGGCGTCCAGCGCGGCGACGGCTTCGTCGGCGATCAGCACTTTCGGTTTTAAAGCCAGCGCGCGGGCAATCACCACCCGCTGCTTCTGGCCGCCGGACAGTTCATGCGGATAGCGCCGCAGGGCCGTCACGGGCAAGCCCACCACACCCAGCAGGCGGGTGATCTCGGCCAACTGTTCGGCCGGGTTGCCCCGTTTATGCAGGATAAATGGTTCGCGCAGGCACTGTTCGATGGTCATGCGCGGATTCAGGCTGGCGTTCGGGTCCTGGAACACCATCTGCACTTCGCCACGCAGGCGGCGCAGCGCCTCGCCCCGGTAGCTGGCCAGCGGCTGGCCTTCATAGCAAATCTGCCCGCTGTCGTGACGCAGCAGTTGCATCGCCAGCTTGGCCAGGGTCGACTTGCCACTGCCCGACTCACCGACGATGCCCAGCACTTCGCCGCGGCGCAGGGCAAAGCTGACGTCCTGTACGGCTTTCACGGACTGGCGCTTGCCCAGCACGCCGGCGCGGCTATGGAAAGCCACGCTGACTTGCTCGAACGTCAGAATATCGGTGCGTGCTTCATGCGATGGCGGCTTCATGCGTGCTCCCTGTGGTAATAGTTGCAAAATGGCAGCGCACCTGCTGCCCGGGCGCCACCGTGCGCAGCGCCGGCACCTCGCTGCTGCAGCGCGCCTGCGCCTGCGGGCAGCGGCTGGCGAAACGGCAGCCGGAAGGCTCGCCATACACGGTTTCCACCTGGCCCGGGATACCAGTGAGGCGCCCGCCCTGGCCGGGGCGCGGCACGGCGGCCAGCAAGCCTTGCGTGTAGGGGTGGGCCGGCTGGCGGAACAGGTCGGCCGTGTTCGCCGTTTCCATCAGTTGCCCGCCGTACATCACGGCAACCCGGTCGGCCACCTGCGCCACCACGCCCATGTCGTGCGTAATGAAGAGCACGCCCATGCCCACTTCCTGCTGCAGCTGCTTGAGCAAGCGCAAGATCTGCGCCTGGATCGTGACGTCAAGCGCCGTCGTCGGTTCGTCGGCGATCAGCACCTGCGGCTTGCAGGCCAGGGCCATGGCGATCATCACGCGCTGGCGCATGCCGCCCGACAACTGATGCGGATACTGGCGCGCCCGCACCTCGGGCGCGGAAATGCCCACCAGGCGCAGCAGTTCGACGGCGCGCAGCTGCCCCGCCTTGCTGCCGCATACGCCGTGCACGGTCATGGCCTCGGCGATCTGCTTGCCCACTTGCTGCAGCGGATTGAGCGAGGTCATCGGCTCCTGGAAGATCATGCCCATCTGGTTGCCGCGCACGGCCTGGCGCGCCTTCGGCTGTAGTCCCAATACGTCAAAACGGCTGCCGTCGGCCGCCGTCAGCCACGCCTGGCCCTCGACCTTGGCGCGGCTGGGCAGCAGACCCATCAGCGAGAACGAGGTGACCGACTTGCCACAGCCCGATTCGCCGACGATGGCCAGCGTCTCGCCGCGCCGCAGCGAGAAATTCAAGCCGTTGACGGCCTTGACGACGCCCGCGGGCGTTTGGAACGATGTCGTCAGCCCTTGTACATCGAGCAATACTTCAGCATCGGTCATCACATCTCCTTGCGGTATTGGTATCAGAGCAAACCGGCGGCGGCCACGATGGTGCGCACGCGCTCGACGGCGGCGTCCGGCAGCAAACGGTTCGGCTTACTCATCAAGCGGTTCTCGATGATGCCCATCAGCTGCATCGCCGTCTTGAAGCCGCCCACGCCGGAAGCGTTCGGGCTAGTGTAGGGCACGCCGTGGAAGACGATGTCGAACAGGGCGATCAGGCGTTCCTGCTCGGCGCGCGCGCCTTCCCAGTCGCCGGCGCGGGCCAGGTCGTACAGGCGCACATAGCCGGCCGGGTCGACGTTGCCCAGGCCGGGAACGCAGCCGTGGGCGCCGCCCAGCAGTGCGTAGTCGACCGTCGTTTCGGAACCGGTGAGGATGGCGAAATCCGGGGCGTCGGCGAAGTCGCGCATCAGCATGCGCATGTTGCCGTCGTCGCCGCTGCTATCCTTGACGGCGCAGATCAAGCCTTCGTCGTACATGGCGCGCAGGGTTTCACGGCTCAGCTTGCTGTGCACGCAGACGGGAATGTCGTAGGCGATGATGGGCAGGTCGACGGCTTGCTTGATATAGCGGAAATGGTCGATGGTTTCGCCAGGGCTGGTGCGCGTGTAGAACGGCGCCGTCACGACCAGGCCGTGCACGCCCAGCTCCTTGGCTTGGCGGGCATGCTCGATGCAGCGCTCAGTCGTCGGGTCGATCACGCCGGCTACCAGAGGCACGGCGCCGGCCGCTTCGTCGACGGCGATACGGATGGCTTCAGCGCGCTGGGCGCCATTGAGGAAGATCACTTCGCTGGTCGAGCCCATCAGGAACAGGCCGTGCACGCCACCATCGATCAGGTGGCGGATCACGCGCCGCAGCGAGCGTTCATCGATCTTGCCATGCTGGTCCAGCGGCGTGACGACGGGAGGGATGATGCCGTGTAATTTCAGTGCTGACATGATTATTCCTTGCTATGTTTAGGGTCAAAGGCCTGGCGCAAGCCATCGCCGATAAAGTTGGCGGCCAGGGCGGTAACAACGATCAGCACGCCAGATGGGAGCCAGATCCACGGGTATTGCTTGAGGACCGAAGCCTCCCGCGCAATACTGATCAGGCTGCCCCAGCTGGCGTCCGGCAATTGCACGCCCAGGCCGAGAAAGCTCAGTCCCGCTTCGGCCATGATGGCCGAGACGAAACCAAGGGAAGCGAACACCGCCAGCACATCGATCGTGTTGGGCAGGCAGTGCTTGAAAATCAGGTAGGTGTGGCCGGCACCCAGGGTGCGTGCAGCGGCGACGAATTCCATTTCGCGGATAGTCATGATGCGGGCCCGCACCAGCCGGCAAGCCAGCGGCCAGGATAGCAAACCGATGACGATCACCGTCTTGCCCGTGCCGGAACCAAGCACGGCGGCCAGGGTCATGAGCACGATGACGGGCGGAAACGTCATCACCATGTCGACAAAGCGCATGGTCAGGTTGTCGATCCAGCCGCCGAAATAGCCGGCGATGGCGCCGAGAAACGTGCCGATGACGAGAGCCAGCGCGACGCTGGAGACGCCCACGGCCAGCGAAATGCGGCCGGCCGCCAAGGTGCGCGCCAGCATGTCGCGTCCCGTCTGGTCGGTACCCAGCCAGTGCTGGCGCGACGGCGCCTGCAGCGCCGCGCCCAGGTCGATGGCATTCGGATCGTAGGAAAACAGCAGGCCGGAGGCGGCGCACAGCACGGCGATCAGCACGAACAGGCACAGCCCGGCGAAAGCCACCTTGCTGGATCTAAATAGTTTCCAGCGCGTGGGCGGGAGGGGAGCTTGCGTCATGGTTGTCCTCTTGAATTCATCTTGTTATTGATACTTTTTGCATCGTTTTTTGCTGCGCTGGGCCGAACGGGGCCCAGCCCGCCTGCTGCCAGGGGACGATGCTTGCTGCTGTTGCTCGATAGACTTACTTCAGGGTGATGCGCGGGTCGATCCAGGAATACACGAGGTCGGTCAGCATGTTGACGGCGAGAATGGCCAGCGACACGAACAGGGCGATGCCCATGATCAGCGGATAGTCGCGGCTTTCGATGGCGTCAAGAAACAGCATGCCCATGCCGGGCCAGGAAAATACCGTCTCGACAAACACGGCGCCGCCGATCAGGCCGCCAAAGCTGGCGCCGATCACGGTGACGATGGGCACCAGGGTGTTGGGCAAGGCATGGCGCAGCATGACGCGGTTTGGACTGACGCCCTTGGCAATGGCCGTGCGGATGTAATCCTGGTTCAGGGTATCGAGCAGGCCGGCCCGCGTGTAGCGCATGGTGATGGCGATGAATTGCACCGACAGCACGGCAGCGGGCAAGGCCAGGTGGTACAGGATGTCGCCCACGCTTTCATTGCCCGGTGTGCTGTAGCCGCCGCTGGGAAACCAGCCCAGTTGCAGCGAGAACACATACATGCCGATGATGCCAACGAGAAACGCCGGGCTGCTGATGGCGACATAGGCAAACAGCGACAGCACGTGGTCCAGCTTGCCGTTGGCGCGGCGCGCCGAGACGATGCCCAGCACGATGCCGAGCAAAGAGCCCAGCGCCAGGCCAGACAGGGCCAGCAGCAGGGTGGGCGCCACGCGGCTGGCGATTTCATCGACGACGCGGGCGCCGTCCTTGTAGCGGTAGCCCAGGTCGCCGCTGGCCGTCTGCTTGAGCCACAGCGCGAAACGCACGGGTACGGAGCGGTCCAGGCCCAGGGTGTGGCGCAATTGCTCCTTCTGCACGTCCGTCAATGCCTGGCTGGGCGGCACGAAGGCGTCGACGGGGTCGCCTGGCGCCATGTTGACCAGCACGAAGACGGTGGCGAGGATGGCCAGCAGGGTAGGGATGTTGACCAGCAAGCGATTCACGAGGTACTTGAACATATTTCTTCCAGGCGGCATGGCCCCCTGCCTTCTCAGCTATGCAAAAACCGGCGGGCCGTGGCCCGCCACTGGGATTACGTGGTTACGGCGTGGTGTCGATGCGGCTTAGCGCAGCTGCCACAGTTCCGGGTGATCCTGGTAGCGCCCGCCGGCCGGGGCCGGGGTCCAGATCACTTGCTGCACATTCTTGGCGAAGCCGCCGAAACGGTTGGCGCTCCACAGGGGGATCCATGGCAGTTGCGCATTCGTGATGCCGCAGGCATCGCGGTACAGAGCCGTGCGCTTGGCATCGTCCGTCTCCAGCTGGCCCGCGTCGAGCAGGGCATCGAGCTGCGGCAGCTTGACGCGCATGCGGTTCACGCCCTTCGGTGGCGCATACGCCGAATGCAGCATCGGCGTCAGGGCGCTGGGGTCAGGACCCACGCCGCCGCCCGCGAAGACCATGCTGAAGCGGTTCGCATCGACCAGCTGGCCATAGGTGGGGCTGTCGACGAAACGGGGCTTGATGTTGATGCCCACTTGCGCCAGCATCGATTGCAGGCTGGCGATGACGTCTTTCGACACCTGGTCGCCGTAATAGGTCAGCAATTCTACTGGCTGGCCCTTGCTCAGCTGCTCCCAGTTGGCAGCGGCCAGCAGGGCTTTGGCCTTGGCCGTGTTGGTTTCATACTTGTCCAGCTTGGCCGGCTGGAATTTCGGCAGGGTCAGCGCGCAATTGGCGATGGTGGCGCTGTTGTTGTAGATGCTCTTGACGATGGCAGGGCGGTCGATTGCATATAAAATCGCCTGGCGCACGCGCACATCCTGGAAGCGCGGATCGCTGTGGTTGACGCCCAGGTAATTGAGCACGTGGGACGGGCCGGAAATTACATTGAAAGCCTTGCTGGCCTGGTTTTCCTTGACCTGGTCCATGGTCAGATAGGTAAACTGGATTTCATCCGAGGCCAGCGCCAGGGCGGCCGCGCTGGCATCCTTGAAGTAGCGGTTGATCAGCTTGTCGAGCTTGGGCTTGCCCCGGTAGTAATCGGCGTTGGCGGTCAGTTCCACGTACTGGTCGGGCAGGTATTTGCTCCATTTGAAAGGCCCCGTGCCGACGGGATTTTTCCACCAGGCGGCGTTGCGCAGTTCGGTGATGGGCACGCTCATCAGCAAATGCCGCGGCACCATCATGATGCTGGTAAAGGCGTCAGGCAAGGTCACGTCGGGGCGCGCCAGTTCAATGACGACGGTATTGGCGTCGGGCACCTTGACGGCGCTGATATCGGCCAGGCGGGGAGCGAAGACACTGGCCAGCTCGGGGCTGCGGATCAGGTCCAGGGTGAACTTGACGTCGGCCGCCGTGAAGGGCTTGCCGTCGTGCCACTTGACATCCTTGCGCAGCTTCAGGGTCAGGGTCTTGCCGTCCTTGGCATAGGTCCAGCTGTCGGCCAGGTCGCCCGAGATCTTTTGCAGGCTGACGTCATACAAGGTCAGGGTGGAAAAATACTTGTTATAGAAGCTGAAACCTGCGGCCGCCGTCAGCGGATTGAATTTCTGCGCGTTGCCCGATGGACCCACATCGAATGCGCCGACGAATACCTGGTCGGCGGCCTGGGCCAGGC
Source organism: Janthinobacterium woesei (assembly GCF_051380875.1). Taxonomy (NCBI): domain Bacteria; kingdom Pseudomonadati; phylum Pseudomonadota; class Betaproteobacteria; order Burkholderiales; family Oxalobacteraceae; genus Janthinobacterium; species Janthinobacterium woesei. Next base: position 21,680 of record NZ_JBNYXW010000024.1, on the reverse strand, counting down.
CTGACAGGCTGGTGAAGGCGGCCAATGCCGCAGGAAGCAGATACTTGACGGAAATACGGGACGCAAACATGGGTTTCTTACCTCTATATGATAAACAAGAAAAGGTTGGGCCAGATGCTGCCGGCCTTACGCGGTGTCTTTCGGATAACGTTTGAAGATGGAATCGAAATGCTGGGTGTAGGCCTGCAACAGGCCCGCAGCATCTTTGTTTTCCAGCATTTCCACGATGGCAATATGGTCGCGCGCCGTCGCTTCCATGGCCCAGGGGTCCAGCTTGGCGGCAGTGGAGGCCTTGTGCATATTGTTAAACACGTTCCAGAACAGGTCGATCAGGGCCAGCAGGAAGCGGTTGTTCAGGCAGGAATACATTTCCGCATGGAAGGCACGGTCTTCGGCTGGAAAACTTTCCTGCGCCAGTGCCTTTTCCAGCATGGTATCGGCCAGTTCGCGCAGTACGGCGATACTCTTCGGCGTGATATTTTTTACCACGGAAGGAATCGCGCCGATTTCCAGATACGTACGCACGTACAGCAAGTCCGTGATCTGGTCGTCATTGGCCACCATCGAGTACGGCAGGTTGTCGAGGATGGAATCGAAGGAAAACGCTTTCACAAAAATGCCCTCGCCGTGGCGCGACTCGATCACGCCCAGCGATTCGAGCGCCTTGACGGCTTCGCGCAGGCTGGGCCTGCTCATGTTGAGCTCTTCGGCCATGCGCGCTTCAGGCGGCAGGGCGTCGTTGGCCTTGAGGTTGTGTTCCTCGATGAATTCCTTGATTTTGACTTGCGCGTGGCGGTAAGCCGGTATCTTTGTGACCATTGTTTTCTCACTAATTAATCAGGGTACGACACGGTATCACGGCAGGAGCCATCTGATAACGTTATTGACAAGGTTTCCAGGGTGGCGCTACCCGTATCGGTATCGCCGCCCACGAGCAGCAGGCTTTTTCCCACCTGGAAGGACAAGCCGTGCGCACGGGGCGCCGGCAGCATGCCCAGGCTGCGCCATTGCTGGCCGTCGAAGTAATACAGTTCACGGCGCCAGGTCTTGGCCAGGCCCGCATGGGCATGGAGTTGCTGCTGCGCATAGTTGGCTTGGGCCCCAGGAAAGTTGGTGCCGCCGGCGATCACGGGAATACGGCCGCACAGGCCTCCAAAGGCAGCCGCCACGCCTTCCTGCGGCACGCCGGCCTGTGCCTCGGGCAAGGCGGCCGCATCCCAGCCGCTGCCGTCCGGCCGTGCATGCCATGCCAGCGGCGTGCGCAAGCCAGGCTTGATTTCGCCACTGGCGATGATGGTTGCGGCGTCGGCGGTGATGGCCACGGCGCCGCAGGTGCCGGGAAACGGCAGCGTGCCCTTGTCCTGCAGCGTAACAGTGAGCGGATCGAAGCGCCACAGACGGCGGTTCCAGTCGAAGGCGGCGACCGGGCGCGTCATGTAGCTAAGCAGCAACTGGGACCGCTCGGCGTCGCCGGCCGCCGCGTGGGCCTGGCAAAAATCGTCAAATTGCGTGCGGTGGTAGCCGCCGGAAAGCAGGATGGCGCCGTCCTTTTGTGCCAGGGCGGAGGCGCCCAGCAAGCCCAGCGGCAGCTTGATGTCCAGCTGCTGCCAGGTGTCAATCACGCTATCGTAGCGCCAGACGGCATCGGACTGGCGGGGGCTGTGGCCGGCGGGCGTGATGCAGCCGCCAAGGACGAATATAGCATTACCGCTGGCGGCGCAGGCGCCGCCGCTGGGCGCTGCGCCGGGAAAGTCCGCCAGGCGCTGCCAGCCGGTTGCGCGCTGCGCCGTATCGAGGCGGTACCAGGCGCAACCAGCGCTGCCCAAGCCGGCGTACAGCACGGTATCGAGCATGGCGCCGGCCGCTTCGCGCAGGGGCACGGGGAAGGCGGGCCAGGAAAAATCAAACTGCGCGGTGATCGTTGTAGCGGCTGGCTGAAGCATCGTCAATGTTCTCGGCTGGGCTGTTGCGGTTACGAATGACTGAACCGATGAAGCAAGTATTGCAGAGTAAGATATCAGATGTCAAACAACTTGTTTGGGTAAATGAAAAAAGTTGCAAAAAAGTTGCAGCGAGATGAAAAAACGAGGAAGGAAAACTGCTAGTGCGGGGCGGGGGAAATGCCGGCCAGGGTGTATGGCGCCTGGCCGGAGCGGCGAGTCTTAGCGGTAGAACGCTTCGACATTGCCTTTCAATTTGATTTGCAATGGACGGCCGCGGCGGTCGAGGGACTTGGTCGAAGCAACCTTGATCCAGCGTTCGCTGATGCAATATTCTTCCACGTCAAGACGTTCCTTGTCGTTGAAGCGGATGCCGACGTCGTTCTCGAACACGGCTGCAACGTGGTAAGGGCTGCTAGGGTCGATCGACAGGCGATCGGGCAATGGGGGTAAGGTGGTGGTATCGTTCATGGGCGTAATTATCACCCAGAATGCCGATCCAGACAACGCTGTTTGTTACGGGCTTTGTTGTGCGGCATGCCCTGGCAGCGGCGACTAGACTGCAGCCAGGGCAGCCGCCTGTTACATGGCGGCATCACCCGCGTCAGGATTTGTCGTCCTTTTTGTGGCTTTGACGGCCAGTTTCCATGTGCTTCTCATGCGCGCCACCGTGCGAGCCGCTGCCCACTCCAGATTGTTCGCTGCCGCCTTTGGCCGAGCCCGATTGCTTGCTGCCCGCTTGCTGCGTATCAGACTGCTTGCTGCCCGATTGTTGATTCCCGGGTTGCTGCTTGGTCGATGGGGTGCTGTTCTTGTCCTTGCTGTTCGAAGTCATGATCGTTTCCTCTATGGTTGAGACAGGGTGTGGATAACAATCCGCGTCAAGAACGGATGGATCCGCGTAACATCCGGCGCAGGGCAGGCTTGCGCGTGCCGCACCGTTGAGGCCATTGTCCCTGCCTGTGCCGGGCTTAACCATCGGGACACGGCGTGTGTGCACGTAGGAAAACTCCCGCATGGTAGGCAACCATTTCTAGCCAGTACTATTTCTTCACATCACAAATGCCGCGTCTGCTGTGGCGGCAAGTCCCATTCGTCGTGCAGCCCATCGACAAAGGTGACGGGCACGCCTGCCAGTTCGGCGTCGCTGACACCGTCGAGGCAGCTGACGCTGATGCCATGGAAGGGGCCACGGCGGGGCGAGACGCCCTTGCCGAACGGGCGCACGCCGCAGCGCTGGCAAAAATAGTGGTGTTCCCGGCGTGCGCCGAATTGATATTCGCCCAGCACCTGCGCGCCCGCCAGCAAACGAAACGCGCTTGGCGCCACCATGGCCGACCAGCAGCGTAGCTTGCGGCAAAACGAGCAGTTGCAGCGCAGCGTGGGCGCCGACAGGTCGAGCTCGGCCTCGAAGCGCACGGCGCCGCAATGGCAACTGCCCTGATAGGTTTTCAGCATGGCACGGCTTTCCCTTGATTAATATCAAGTAGATAATATCAAGCAGAAAACGTTTTTGATAGCCCACGATAGCCCGCGCGCCGGCTGCCAGCAAAAATAATATTGGTTTCCTTTTGCATAATACGGATGCATGAGTGGCTGGAAGAATAACTTCCCGACCGGCAAGACTGTCGTTGACGTTGATGTTGACCTTGATAAACAGGTATGGGATGCTGCACCTCCGCCAGATCCAGCCGAAAGCATATCTTGAACCCACGCTTCCCCTCTGCCTTGCTCGTCATGGCGCTTGCCGCCGCAGTGTCTCCTGGCGCCTTGGCCGCCACTGCCGCACCCACCAGCGCGCAGCAGGCATCGCGCACGGAGCAGGACATTGCCGCCTTCGTGCGCAGCGAAATGCAGGAGCGCCAGATTCCCGGCCTGCAACTGGCCGTCATACACCATGGCAAGGTCGTCCTGTCGCGTAATTTTGGCCTGGCCAGCGTGCAGTACCAGTTGCCGGTGACGGACGCCAGCCTGTTTTCCATCAATTCGGCCACCAAGGCGTTTACCGGCGTGGCCGTGATGCAACTAGTACAACAGGACAAGGTGGATCTGGCCGCGCCGATAGGCCAGTATCTGGCAGGGCTGCCGCTGGCCTGGCAAGCGGTGGCGGTGACGCAGCTGCTCAACCATACTTCGGGCCTGCCCGATGTGCTGGACCAGCGCAGCGGCAAGCTGGTAGGCCCGAAGCCGGACGATGCCGATGCGGCGTGGCAAGCCGTGCAGGCGCTGCCGGTGGAGGCCCAGCCGGGCCAGCGCTACCGTTATAACCAGACCAATTATGTGTTGCTGGCGCAATTGATCGAGCGCCAGAGCGGGCAATCCTTCGTGGACTTCATCCAGCACGGGCAATTCGACGTGGCCGGCATGGCGCACAGCGGCTTTGGCGATGCGAAGGACGTGGTCATCAACAAGGCCAGCTCGTATGTGCTGGGCGGCGGCAAGGGCTACCGCAACGTGATCGAGGATTTCCCCGTTTTCATGCGCGCCGGAGCCGGCATCAACAGTAATGTGGGCGAACTTGCCAACTGGCTCATCGCGCTGCAGACGGGGCGCTTGCTGGCGCCCACCAGCGTGGAACGCCTGTGGCAGCCGACCAGCCTGAACGATGGCAAGCCGGCGCCATGGGCGCTGGGCTGGCCCACCATCGGCCGCGATGGCCACCGCGCCGTGGCCGGCATCGGCGGTGCCCGTTCGGCCTTTTATGTGTATCCGAACGACGATCTGGCCATCATTATCCTCAGCAACCTGGCCGGCGGCCAGCCCGAACAGCTGATTGACAGCGTGGCCAGCTTTTATCTGCCCGCACTGCGCCAGCAGCGCGCTGGCGCGTACGCCGTACACCTGCTGCGCCAGAACCTGGCCAGCACCGGTTTCGATGGCCTGGCCGAGAAACTGGCCGCCATCCGGCGCCAGCATGGTCTGTCAGCCCCATCCGAAGGTGATTTGAATGCCTGGGGCTACCGCCTGCTGGCGCGCCAGCAGCCAAAACAGGCCATCGCCGTGCTGCAGCTTGCCGTGCAGCTGACGCCGCAAAGCGCGAATGGCCACGATAGCCTGGCCGAAGCGTACGAAGCGGACGGCGCCACGGCCCTGGCCATCACGCACTACCGCCGCTCGCTGGAACTGGACCCCGGCAACGCGCACGCCAGCGAGCGCCTGCGCGGCCTGGCGGACGGTTAAGTTTGCAGGTTCAGCACGGCGTCGATCAGTTCGCGTTCATTGTAGGGACTGTCCGGCAGCACGATATCGGGCTGCAGCAGGACTGGCGTGGCCGCGCCGGACGGGCGCTGGAACAGCAGGCGCGGCACGCCCAGCTCCAGGCCGCTGTTGGGCAGCACGAAATTCTGCGTGCCGCCGCTTTGGCGCGTGCGCGCCTGGCCCGCCGCTCCCACCACCTTGCCAAAACCGAAGTCTTGCATGACATTGCTCAGAAGTATGGATGAAGAATACGTGCGGCGTCCCACCAGCAGATAGGTGTTGCCCGAGAAGTGCAGTGGGTCGTCCAGTTGCGGCTGCTGCCAGGAGCCGATCTCTCCATCGATGACGTCGCCCAGTTTTTCGCGTGCGCTGTCGCGCCCCTTGATGACTTTCTTGCGGTAGGTCGAAGCCCAGCGGTAGGGCTTGTCGGCGATATAACGCAGCACGCCATCGATCCACATGTCATCGTTGCCGCCGCCATTCGCGCGCACATCGATCAGCAGGGTTTGCACGCCTGTTTTGCGCACCTGGCGGAAGGCGTCGGCCGTAAACGTTGTGAATTGCCCCTTGTCCCGCCAGCTGAAGGTGTTGAGGGTCAGCAGCGCGGCCTTACCGGGCAGCAGCTCGAAGCGGAATTGCTGGGCGAAACTGTCGTTGCCGGCCAGATAGGCGGGCAGGGTGGCAGCGCCTGCGACCGTCAAGCGCTGGCCGTCATCGAACTGCAAGGCATACTGTGGCGTAGCCCCCAGCATCTTCCAATACATGAATGGCCAGCGCAGCGACAGCAGGCTGGCGCGAAACGCGGCCGTGTCGCCGTGGCTGCGGGCCAGCAAGTCGGCGACGATACCGCTGGCCGGCGCGCTGTTGATGCTGGTGATGCGCGCGCCTTGCAGCGGCGAGGGCGCACCACCGAGCTGCGCGCGGATGCGCAGGCCGCCAGCGGCGTCCAGGCTTACTTCATATGGAAAGAAGCGGCCGCCCGCCTCCAGGAAGGCCTGGCTTTGCGCCAGCGGCCCGGCTGGCGTGATGGCCAAGTGGCCATCGGCGTAGAGGGGATTGAGCATGGCCAGCAATCGCCAGGCCTGGTCTGGCGACATCGGCACCTGCATTTGCTCTGCGATGTACTCGTAGGCTTGCCTCACGGCGGCGGGATCGGCGGAAAAGCCCGGCTCCGGGTGCGTTGCAGCAATTGACTCCTGGATGAAGCGCAAGTCGGCGCGCAACTGCTCCGGCGTTAGCAGGGGCGTGGGCTGGGCCAGCGCCAGGGGCGCGCAGCACAACAGGATCAGGCAGGCTAACAGGCGTTTCAGGCGTTTCATTGCATCCTTCCGGGGGCTCAGCGAAAGATGTACTTTAATCAAGTTGGGCAGATTTCGCCACCCATCTGCGACGGGCGGCGGAATTTGCATGCCAGAGAGCAAGATCAGGCGACAAGGTGCGGGCGACCTTGCTGGCCATGCTCGGCCCCATGCATGGCCAGATAGCTGGCCAGATTCTCGTCGGCGATGCCCAGGGTGCGCAAGACCTGGGCCGTGAAGCTGACAGGCGCCGTGCCGGGTGCCGTGATGATGCGCTGGTCGGCCACGGCCCATGGCACGTCCTGGTACAGGGCGGCGCCCGCGTAGCCCGTGTCGGCCAGGTTCCCAGCTGAATTCGAGGTATGGCGCACGTTGTCGAGCACGCCAGCCTGCGCCAGCACGCGGGTGCCGTCGCAAATGCCGGCCAGCACGATGTCCCTGTCCCGCGCGGCGCGTAGCAGGGGGCCGAGATCGGGCGCCTTGCCGCCTTGCCAGCTGCTGCCGCCGCAGACCAGCAGCAGGTCGAGTGCATCGAGCGCAATAGTTTCCAGCGCCAGCTGTGGCGTGACCAGCATGCCGCCGGACGAGGTCACGGGTAAGCCGCCCGGCGTGGCAAACTGCGTGTAGAAGCCGTAGTACAAGCGCGCGGTGGAGTTGAGCAGGGCGGTTTCCCAGTCGGCAAAGTTCTCGGTAAGGATGGTGATGGCGCGTGTCATGGCAGTGTCCTGTTGTTTGGGGGCATGGCCCGGGCCCACTGGCCCGGAAGTGGCGAAAGCATAATAAAAGGCACTGACAGTTTCTGTCAGGAGCGCGCAAGCGCAGCGCGGCCGTACGGCGCGGCCCGCACGGCGTTGGCCGCACAGATAGTCGCGGGCAATGTATCGCCAAGAAATGATGATACAAGTTGCAATTGTTTGCGCTACAATCGCTGGCCCGTTCGCGTGGGCCACGCCAGACTATCGCCACTGATTGCTTACTCTTACTGCTCACAATTATTGCTGCCATGCTGATTCTGTTTTGCCGCGTCCTCTTAAGCATTGCTGGCCTGCTACTTTTCTTCCTCTTTGATCAGTTAAGCGCGAACGAATGCCTCAAATTGAGCGTCTTGCTGGCGGCCTTGCTGCTGGGCATAGGCGGCGTGCTGCACGCCTGGCGTTGCCGTGCAGCCAGCATTACCGTGCTGCTGCGTATCGTGGTGCCGCTGTTTTACCTCGATGCCGCCATCAAAGGGTTTTTACGCGGCTATTTTGGCATGCGGCCCAATCCGAATGCGGTTTTGCAGGCGATGTTTGCGACAGATCAAGCCGAAACGGCCGAGTTTTTCGTGCACAACGGCGCCGCCCTGGCGCAGGCGGCGGGCTGGTTTGTGCTGCTGACGGCAGCCGTGCTGCTGGCCGACCGCCAGTTGCAGCGCTGGCAGCTGGCCCGCGCCACCGCCGCGCCGGGCCGCGTGCAGAAGGGCGTTGCCGTCTTGTTGGCCGTGTTTCTCGTGCTGTTGCACGTCAATACCACCATGCGGCGTGAAAATCCGGCCCTGTTCTGGCCGCTACGCTACCAGCAATACAGCGCGCAGCTGGCCGCCATGAAATCCATGCAGCATGCGCTGACGGCGGCGATGGCCGCGCCGCGCGACTGGAACGTGCGCTATGCGGGCGAGGATGCCCGTACCGTCATCCTGGTGATCGGCGAAAGTACCAACCGCGCCTCGATGTCGCTGTATGGCTATCCACGCGCGACCACGCCGCAACTCGACGCCATGCGCTCGAAGTTGCTGGTATTTAATGATGTGATCTCGCCAGCGTCGAGCACGGTGGAATCGATGATGACGATGCTGACGCCTGCCGACATCGGCAACCCCGATGCCTGGATGGCCAAGCCGAATTTGCTGATGCTGGCCGAGGCAGCCGGCTACAAGACTTTCTGGGTCTCGAACCAGGCGCGCAACGACGGCTGGATCGGCTTGCTGGCGGGCCAGGCCGATGAAAGCGACTTCATCAATTACGGCACGGGACGCGGCGAAAACAATTTTGATGCCAACCTGTTCCAGCCGTTTGCCCACGCGCTGGCCGATGCGGCGCCGAAAAAGCTGATCGTGGTGCACCTGCTGGGCGCCCATCCCAGCTACGACATGCGCTATCCCCACCGGTTTTCATATTTCGACAACAAACAGGATGCCGTCAGCGCGCAGATGGCCAGTCAGGGCCGCTCCGCGTGGATACGCACCCAGCGCGACGAATACGACAACGCCATCCGCTATGGCGATTACGTGCTGGGCAGCCTGATCGGCATGGCCGACAAGGCCAAGTCCGGCCGCGCCGCTTCGCTGCTGTTTGTGTCCGACCATGGCCAGGAAGTGGGCTACAGCCGCAATCACGCCGGCCATTCCGCGTCGGACAAGAGCGGCTATGAAATCCCCATGTTGATCTGGAACAACCAGCAAGCGCCGCAATCGACGGCCGCGCGCGCCGCGCTGGAAAGCCGGCCCTACCAGACGGACAAGCTCGATGCGACCGTGCTGGGCTTGCTGAAGATCGAAACGCGCTATTACGCGGCGCATGACGATATCCTCAGCAGCACCTTCCTGCCCGTGCAGCGCTTCATGAATGGCTTGCAGTACCAGCGTGGGGCGCCGGTTCTTGCCCGCTGATATAGCACGCGCTGAAACATAGCACGCGCTGAAACGCAAAAGGCCCGGCCCCGCCGCAGTGAGCGGCGGGGTCGGGCCCTGGCATGACGAACGATTACTTCTCGGCGAACGCGCGCTCGACGACGAAGTCGCCTGGCGTCGAGGTATTGCCTTCCTTGAAACCGCGCTCTTCGAGCATCACTTTCAGGTCGCGCAGCATGTCGGCGCTGCCGCAGATCATCACGCGGTCTTCGGCCGGATTCAGCGCTGGCACGCCCAGGTCTTCGAACAGCTTGCCGCTTTCGATCAGCTCGGTAATGCGGCCCATGTTGCGGAAATCTTCACGCGTCACGGTCGGGTAATAGCGCAGCTTGTCGCTGACCATTTCGCCCAGGAACTCGTGGTTTGGCAGATGCTCGACCAGCAGGTCGTGGTAGGCCAGCTCATCGACCTGGCGCACGCCGTGCACGAGGATCAGCTGGTCGAAACGCTCGTAGATGTCCGGATCGCGCACGATGCTGAGGAAAGGCGCGAGGCCGGTGCCCGTCGACAGCATGTACAGGCGCTTGCCGGGCAGCAAATAATCGGACACCAGGGTGCCCGTCGGCTTGCGCCCGACGATGACGGTGTCGCCCACTTGCAAATGCTGCAGGCGCGACGTCAATGGGCCGCCCGGCACCTTGATGCTGAAAAATTCCAGATGTTCTTCGTAATTGGCGCTGGCGATACTGTAGGCGCGCAGCAATGGCTTGCCATCGACGCGCAGGCCGATCATCGTGAAATGGCCATTCGAGAAACGCAGCGACGGGTCGCGCGTGGTGGTAAAGGAGAACAGGGTATCCGTCCAGTGGTGCACGCTTAATACGCGCTCTTCATTCATCGAACTCATAGTGTTTGTTGGCTGGTCAAAAAAATGGTTAGTTGCTGGCAACTGCTGGCAAAAGTGAAACCCTGTGTAGGCCCAGACGCTATTGTACTGGCCTCCACACGAAATTGTTACCGTCTATCACCACCATTGCTGCCGCACACGGTGCCAACATTATAGTGCGAATGGCAAGGCGGGGCTGGAATTGACCGCGAAACGGGCGCCTGGCATGCCGACACTTGACCTGGCTCACTTTTTAGGCGGCGCCGCCGTGCCGCAGCGCTGGCAGATGCAGGCGCGGCCCCGTTGTGCCGCCGGTACGCGCTCGCGCGCGCCGGCATCGATCTTCTGCGCCTGGCACCAGCACGGCGTGGCAAAGCTGCCAGATAGCGCCGGCGCGCAGCCATTCGGGCCGCTGCACAGGGGGCAGTGGTGTTCAGGGGCGGGGCGTTTCTGGAGCATGGGCATCAATGGAGAAGGGCGGGTGCAAGCGCACCGCGCCGGGTGGTCGGTGACCAATTATGCCTCACAGGTCAAGGAGTGCGAAACTGTTGGCCGCTACGGAGCGGGGCAGGCGAAGTCTTGCGTGTATGATATTGCCAAACAGAATTGTCGGGCATCTGTCATCGTCAGGCTGCGTTTTTTTTGCGCCTTCCGGCCCACAGCGAAAGGTAATGATGATGTATAAAACAGTGCGTGACATGTTCCAGCATTTCAAAGAAGCCGTGCCATTCCGGCTGGTGCCCGCCCTGATTTGCACGGCCTTGCTGGTGAGCATGCTGCTCTTGCCGGCGCCGGACGGCTTGACGCCCAAGGCCTGGGGCCTGGTGGCGATCTTCCTCACGACGATTCTGGCGATTATTTTAAAAGTCATGCCGATTGGCGTGATGGCCATGATGGCCATCGTCATCGTCTCGCTGTCGCAAGTGACGTCGACTTCGTCCAAGGGCGCCATCACGGATGCGCTCAGCAGCTTTTCCAATCCCCTGATCTGGCTGATCGTCGTGGCGATCCTGATTTCGCGCGGCTTGAAAAAGACCGGCCTGGGCAGCCGCATCGGCCTGCTGTTCATCTCCCTGCTGGGCAAGCGCACCATCGGCATCGGCTACGGCCTGGCGATTTGCGAACTGGTGCTGGCGCCATTTACGCCCAGCAACACGGCGCGCGGCGGCGGCATCGTCCACCCCATCATGAAATCGATCGCCAATGCCTTCGATTCGGACCCGGCCAAGGGCACGGAAAAGAAAGTCGGCACCTATCTGGCCCTGGTCAACTACCACGCCAACCCCATCACGTCGGCCATGTTCCTGACAGCGACGGCACCCAATCCCCTGGTGGTCGATTTCGTGGCCAAGGCCAGCGGCCAGAGTTTTCATTTGAGCTGGACCACCTGGGCCCTGTGCATGCTGCTGCCGGGCCTGGTGTGTCTGCTGGTGATGCCCTTGATTATCTACTGGCTCTCGCCGCCCGAGCTGAAAGCCACGCCCGACGCCGTCACCTACGCGAAGGCGGAACTGCACGGCATGGGTCCGTTGTCGCCATCGGAAAAAGTCATGCTGGGCACGTTTGCCTTGTTGCTGCTGCTGTGGGCGAATGTGCCGGCCATGCTGTTCGGCCCCGCGTTTTCGCTCGATGCGACGGTGGTCGCCTTTGTGGGCCTGTTTATCCTGATCATCACGGGCACCATCGACTGGGACGACGTATTGTCGGAAAAGAGCGCCTGGGACACCCTCGTGTGGTTCGGCGCGCTGGTGATGATGGCCGAGCAATTGAACAAGACGGGCGTCATCGCCTGGTTCTCGGCCGGCATGAAAGCTGCCATCGTCGCCAGCGGCATGGACTGGCTGCCGATTGCCGCCGTCCTGGTGCTGGTATTTGTCTTTTCGCATTACTTCTTCGCCAGCACCACGGCCCACATCAGCGCCATGCTGCTGGCCTTCCTGACAGTGGGCCTGCACCTGATTCCCGCCCAGTACCATGTGCCCTTCATGCTGATGATGACGGCCAGCTCGGCCATCATGATGACCCTGACCCACTACGCCACGGGCACGTCGCCCATCATCTTCGGCAGCGGCTTCGTGACCATGGGCAACTGGTGGCGCGTCGGCTTCATCATGTGCGTGGTGGAACTGCTGATCTTTGCCGTCATCGGCACCACCTGGTGGAAAGTGCTGGGCTACTGGTAGCGGCTATGCTAACTCCTGATCATTCACCCTGGCGTGACTCCAGGCCCCTCAGGATAAGATCGATTCCAGCCAGAAAATCGATCCGGTCATCGTGAGTGGGCAACTGCTCGGCTACGCTGCGAGCAAACGGGTACTGATTAATATCAAGCTGGGTCCACATAGTTGCCACCGCGCCTAAGAAGTTGTATCTGTCGGTGCCTAGCGTTCGCGCGAACTGTGTGTTGGCCGCGTTCTGTCCAGCGACGCCAAGGATATAGTTCAACAACGTCGACACCGCTGCCCATTGTGCTTCGCCAGGCACGCCAAGAGCGCCAACCTGCTGGCCTAGGCGTTCAAGAATGCGCACCATGGGCAACTGTCCTGGGGCCTGTATGAGCGCCGAACCCACCCACGGATGCGCGTCGATCACGTTGAACATGCCTAACGCCAGAGCGCGAATCGTTGCCTTTGGCGTCACGCCATTGATGGTCGCCGTCATGGTGCGAGCGACAACAGTGTCGCATGCGGCGGTCAGCAGATCGCTTTTGTTGGCGACGTGCCAATAAATGGCGCCAGGCCCGGTAGCGAGCCGTTCGGACAGGGCTCGGAATGTCAGGCCGCTTTCGCCGCGGCTGTCCAAGATCTCTATCGATTCTGCAATGATGCGATCGCGGGAGAGTGATTCTTCCCGTCGGTGAGGGTTGTGTGCTTTTTTGACCATGCCACATCATGACATATCTTTGACAGCGCTTGACATTGATGGAATGTCGTTCCAGAATAATTGAACAATGTTCCATCGATGTCCTCGACGTTCCTGCGGCGGCGTCAAACCACGAAAGAATCAGGATGAATACTCCAATTACCATCATCGGGGCAGGGCTGGGCGGCCTCACACTGGCCCGTGTCCTGCATGTCCACGGCATCCCGGTCACAGTCTACGAGGCAGAATCCTCCTCGACGGCACGCGCGCAGGGCGGAATGCTCGACATCCACGACTACAATGGCCAACTGGCTTTGCAAGCGGCAGGTTTGATCCATGCGTTTCGTAGCCTCATTTTGGAGGGAAGGGAGGCAATACGGATCCTCGACCGCGACGGTAGCGTTTTGTTTGAGCAAGCCGATGAGGGGAAGGGTGCAAGGCCCGAGGTGCTGCGCGGCGAATTGCGACAGATGCTGCTCGACTCGCTCCCACCGAACACCGTCCGCTGGGACCACAAGGTCAGCGACGTACGTACCCTGAGCGAAGGTTGCCACGAGGTCACTTTCGTCGACGGCAGCACGCTTGTCACAAGTGTGCTCGTCGGCGCTGACGGCGCGTGGTCACGGGTCCGCCCCTTGCTCACCGAAGCCGTGCCCGAGTACATGGGCAGATCGTTCATCGAAACCTACTTGTTTGACAGTGACACGCGTAATCCGGCCGCCGCGAACGCCGTCGGTGGCGGGTCGCTGTTCGCGCTCGCGCCGGGGAAAGGGATACAGGCTCACCGTGAACGCGGCGGCACCCTGCACACCTACGTAGCGCTCTCCCAGCCGCAAGACTGGTTTGCCGCCATCGACTTCTCCGATGGCTCCGCGGCCACTGCGCGCATCGCGCAAGAGTTCGATGGCTGGGCGCCGGAACTCACCGCGCTGATCACCGATAGTGACACCGTGCCGGTGCTGCGCTCGCTCTACACGCTGCCTATCGGGCACCGCTGGAATCGGGTGCCGGGTGTGACCCTGCTTGGCGACGCCGCGCATCTCTCGGCCCCAAACGGAGAAGGTGCCAACTTGGCCATGTACGACGGTGCCGAACTTGGCAAGGCCATCGCAGCACATCCTGATGACATCGAAGTTGCTCTCGCTCAATACGAGCAGGCCTTGTTCTCGCGTAGCACCGAGGCCGCCAACGAAGGTGCCCAACTCCACCAATTGATCTTCGGTGACGACGCGCCCCACAGCCTGGTCATGGCGTTCAACGAACATAGGTAGCCTCCATGGGGGAAGGTGTGTATTGCTGTGGTCAAGTAATTCCGGACACAACGATAGGTTCGTGTGCTGCCATTTTCCGTTCATAGACGGTGGGGGGCAGATTGCCCAATGCTGAATTGATACGCTTGCAGTTGTAGAAGCCGACGATGTAATCGGTGATGTCGGCCTTGGCTTCGGCATGGTTGGCATATTGGCGCTGCCACACGCGCTCCATTTTCAAGTTCAGGAAGAAGCATTCGGCCACGGAGTTGTCCCAACAATTCCCCTTACGGCTCATGCTGCAGACGAAGCCATGCCGGGATGGCCATTCTGCTCAGCACTGTACTGCGTTAGCCAGCGCCGGATCGCAGTCTGGCCGATGTTCTTGGTTTCGCTAACGTTCTGGACGCTTTGGCCCTGTTCCTTGACCATCCGGATCACTTCCAGCTTCAGGCTGATATCGAACGTTCTACGTTTTTTTGTTGTCATGCTTCACTCCTCAGAAGATGGATTTTCCACCTATTGAGGTGTCCGGGCAAATTAGACCACAGCAGAACGCGTGCTTGACACTCAAAATTTTAAGCAATTTTGCCCTCATGTGAAAATTTTCGATCCAGATCAAAAATTCAAAAATTGGTTGGATATAGGCGCCCAATCTGTGTGCTACCGCACAGATTGGCAGACACGGTCCCTGAGAGACTAAAACGACGGTAAATCAAACAAGCTATTTAGGAAAATCCTAGAAAGTGGTGCCGGCCGGTATCGTCAATCAGCATCAACGACTAGGAGAAGAGTCATGGGTAGAATTATTGGGATCGACCTTGGTACAACGAATTCGTGCGTGGCCATCATCGAGAACGGTCAGCCGAAGGTCATTGAAAATGCAGAAGGCACCCGCACTACGCCATCGATCATTGCGTACCAAGATGATGGAGAAATCCTGGTAGGTGCGGCGGCCAAGCGCCAGGCCGTGACGAATCCCCAAAATACGCTATTCGCTGTCAAACGCCTCATTGGCCGAAAATTCGACGAAAAAGAAGTGCAGAAGGACATTGCGCTCATGCCGTTTCAAATTATCAAGGCAGACAATGGTGATGCCTGGATTAGCGTTCGTGACAAAAAGCTGGCACCACCGCAAATATCGTCCGAAGTACTTCGCAAGATGAAGAAGACAGCGGAAGACTACTTGGGCGAGAACGTGACCGAAGCAGTCATTACCGTACCGGCCTATTTCAATGATGCCCAACGCCAGGCTACGAAGGACGCAGGACGCATCGCCGGCCTGGATGTCAAGCGCATCATCAATGAACCGACTGCGGCGGCGCTCGCGTTCGGTCTGGACAAGAGCAACAAGGGCGATCGCAAAATCGCCGTCTATGACCTGGGCGGCGGCACTTTCGATGTGTCGATCATCGAAATTGCCAATGTCGAAGGGGAAAAGCAATTCGAGGTATTGTCGACCAACGGCGACACCTTCCTCGGTGGCGAGGATTTTGACCAGCGCATTATTGACTACATCATTGGCGAATTTCAGAAAATTAACGGCCTGGACTTGAAGAAGGATCCGATCGCCCTGCAGCGCATCAAGGCATCGGCCGAGCGCGCGAAGATCGAATTGTCTTCAGCTCAGCAGACCGAAATCAACGAGCCATACATCGCCATGGCAAACGGCGCACCGGTGCACTTGAACCTGAAGATCACTCGCGCCAAGCTTGAGTCACTGGTCGAGGAATTGATCGCTGCAACCATCGAACCGTGCCGCGTCGCCATCAAGGATGCGGGCGTGAATGTCACCGATATCGACGACATCATCCTCGTCGGTGGCATGACGCGCATGCCCAAGGTGCAGGAAAAAGTCAAGGAATTCTTCGGCAAGGAGCCGCGCAAGGACGTCAACCCTGACGAAGCCGTTGCCGTCGGCGCGGCCTTGCAAGGCTCGGTGTTGTCGGGCGAGCGCAAGGATTTGCTGCTGCTTGACGTCACCCCCTTGTCGCTGGGCATCGAGACCATGGGTGGCGTGATGACCAAGATGATCCACAAAAACACGACCATTCCGACCAAGTTCAGCCAGGTGTTCTCGACCGCTGACGATAACCAGCCCGCAGTGACCATCAAGGTCTACCAGGGCGAACGCGAGATCGCAGCTGGCAACAAGGCGCTAGGGGAATTCAATCTGGAAGGCATTCCACCGGCGGCACGCGGCACGCCACAGATCGATGTGTCGTTCGACATTGACGCCAACGGCATCTTGCACGTGGGGGCCAAGGACAAGGCATCCGGCAAGGAAAATAAGATCACGATCAAGGCTAACTCTGGCCTGACTGAGGCGGAGATACAGAAGATGGTCAACGACGCTGAAATCAACGCCGAGGATGACAAGAAGCTCAAGGCACTTGCCGAGATGCGCAATGCGGCCGATGCGCTGATCCACACGACCCGCAAGTCCTTGCTCGCGCATGGCGACAAGCTGTCGGCAGGCGAGCGCGACAGCGTTGAAGCGGCGACCACAGCGCTCGATACCGTACTTCAACATGCTACGCAGGCGGAGCTGGAAGCAAAGATTGCGGCGCTGTCGACGGCAGCGAGCAAGCTGGGCGAACTTGCCCGGTCCCAGCATCAGGCGCCGCGCGATGGCGCGCCTGCGTCAGCGGCGACCAAGCAAGGCGAAGACGTCGTCGACGCCGACTTCACCGAAGCAAAATAGGTCAGCGCGCGCCCTTGTGGGGTTTTTGGCCGTCGTTCTTGTGGCGCCCGGCGACCTCTTTTTGCTCGGCTTGCTCGCGCTTAGATTTGGCGTCGGTAGTTGAATCAGAATTAGAGGGAGCAGTTGGGGGAATTGCTGGGATGGTGGGACGTTGTGACATGATGTTTCTCCGAGGGGCGCTGCGCGTATGGGGCCGAGATCGGCCGTCGCAAGGTAGGCGAACTGACGTAGACGACCGTAACCGATTTCCACTCATCGTTCTGTGCGCTTACCCACATACGAAGCGACGCCTAAGCGGCCAAGCACACAGAGTGCGGCCGCCGACACGTTCAAGATGGTGCCAGTGCAAATTACTACCGGGAATAAAAATGATGACGCACACTTCAAATGAGCAGGGTAATAATTTGCGGCGGCCGAGTCGAGCCGCCGGAATGCTATTGCGTATGGCGGCATTGCTGCTGGCCACCGCTGCTCTGCATGGCGATGCGAGTGCGCAAGCCGCAGGCACGACCGCAGTGGTCAGCGTGACGCTAAGCCGGTCGGCCGAGCCCGTGCTGGGCTGGAGTGTGCAGCGTGGTTTGCTGGGCCGCATCGTGTATGGTGAACAAGGGCAGAAAATCGGCAAGGTGGAAGATGTGGTGGTGATATCGGCGCCGGCACCGTATGTGCTGGTAATCAGCGTGGGCGGCTTTGTCGGCCTGGGTAAGCACGTTGTGGCAATCCCCTTGGACGATGTGCTGGAGCAGGGCGGTCGCTTGGTTTTGCCGGGCGCCAGCAAGGCGACTCTCAAGGCGCTGCCTGTTTTTACTTATTCCAGCATGATGATGCTGCGCTCGCAGTTTATTCGCGACGCGACGGCGCAATTAGCCACGGCGAACGAACAATTGGTGCAGTTGAAAAAAAGGGCCGATGCCGCGACGGGTGCCAGCAAGACGGAACTAGAGAAAGGTAACGCGGCACTGCAGGCCGATATCACGGCGGGCGAGGACAAGCTGGCCGATTTGAAAAAGGCAGAGGCGGCGCGTTGGGTGCTTCTCAAGGAGGATGTCCGGCAGGCCATTGCCCGTATCAAGGCCGTCATCGTCCACACATCCGCCGAGCCGGCCCCGGATGCAGCCCCTCCACCCGCAGATGCCGATGCTTCCCGGCGACCCTAAGCGCGCTGACGTGGCGAGTCTGCGCGCCCATTCTTGTATTTCCTTTAACTAAGTGAAAGAGCAAAATGAAAACCGATATACAACTGCAATTGGATGTTCTTGACGAGCTGACTTGGGACCCATCGCTGGATGCGGCGAAAATCGGCGTCGAGGTACGCGATGGTGTAGTCACCCTGGCTGGCACAGTCGGCAGCTTTGCCGAGAAGTGGGAAGCAGAACGGGCCGTGCAGCGCGTCATCGGCGTGAAGGCGCTGGCTGTCGAATTGTCGGTGCGTCTGCCTGGCGCCAGTATACGCAGTGACGCCGATATCGCCCGAACAGTCGAGAACGTGCTGGCGTGGATGAGCAATGTCCCGGACGGCAGCATCAAAGTGATGGTGGAGGGCGGTTGGGTGACACTGAGCGGTATTGTCGAATGGGATTACCAGCGCAAGGCGGCTACGGCGGCGGTACGTTATTTGATGGGCGTGACCGGGGTGAGTGACTCCATCGGCATCGTGCAGCAGGTCTCGGCCAGCGCCGTACAGGACGCCATTGAGGCTGCCCTCAAGCGCGGGGCCTTGGCGGATGCGCGGCGTATCGTCATTGATGTATCCGGTAATAACGTAACACTGTCGGGTACGGTGCGCAATTGGTCCGAGAGGGAACTGGCCCAGCACGCGGCATGGGGAACGCACGGCGTGAGCACGGTGATCGATAATATTACGCTGGCGATATGATGTTGGGACGACATGCCGGTCGCATTGCGGCCACGTGGTCGGTGATGTTGTTCCTGGGCGTGCCGCTCTGGCCGCTGGTGGCGGTCGCGGCGCCGTTCGATCTGAACGTCGACCAGTGGCGCGAAAAATTCGTGCGCGAAGTGGATCATCGGCTGGAGGTACCCACGGCCGATCAGGCGCGCTATGTTGTTCTGTTGAAGCAGGCGCTGGCCGATGCCAATGTCATCGATGCGTCTGCACAGACCCTGTTGCTGGTGGATCGCAGTGCGCAGGTACAGGCCGCTTTTCTGATGCTGCATACGGCTGAGGATGCGTGGCTGTTCATCGGTGCCACGGCAGTATCGACCGGCAAGGTGGGTACCTATGATCATTTTTTGACGCCGCTGGGAGTGTTTCCGCATACGTTGGAGAATCCCGACTTTCGCGCCGAAGGCACACTCAACGAGAATCACATCCGTGGATATGGGCGGCGTGGCATGCGCGTGTTCGACTTCGGTTGGCAACAGGCACAGCGCGGCTGGGGCACCGGCGCCATCAGTCAGATGCGCTTGCAAATGCACGCCACCGATCCGAATGTGCTGGAAGCTCGCTTAGGCACTGTCGCATCCGAGGGCTGCATCCGCATCCCAGCTACATTGAATATTTTTCTGGATGCACACGGCTTGCTTGATGCGGTGTATGAGCAAGCCGTGAAGGACGGTCGCAGCTTGTGGGTGCTCAAAGCGGATCGCCAGACTATCGAATGGCCGGGGCAGTACATGGTAATCGTCGATTCGCTGGCTGAAGTGCGACCGGTATGGTCGCCCGCGCCCAAGCTGTAAAGCCGCTAAATTTGCCCTTATCACGCCAAACGAAAAATCAATGCGCTGTCTCATGAAATGCAAATCTGTCCCGGCGGGTGTGCTAAGCCCGACTTGCTCTCGAAAGCTGTCACCGCGTCATGCCGCCCTAACATTGCGCAGCCGAACGAGCTGCTGCGGCAATCGGATGACGTACATTGATCCAGGGAAAGGAGCGGATCACGATCACGACAAGCCACTACAACTTGCCTCTCAGGGAAAGGATGGATGCCATGTCGGAGCCGCAGGGCAGTGAAGGCCTGACAGCCGCGCAGGCCGCGCAGCGGTTGCTGACAAATGGGCCGAATGCCTTGCCCGCCTCGCGTCCATTGAGTGCAGGACGCCTGCTGCTCGATGTCGTTTCCGAACCGATGTTCCTGCTGCTGGTCTCCTGCGGCATCCTTTATCTGCTGCTTGGCGATCGCAATGAAGCGTTGATGCTGCTGGGCTTTGTTTGCATCGTCATGGGCATCACTTTTTTTCAGCGCAGGCGCACGGAGAGCTCGCTGAATGCGCTAAGCGACCTCTCCTGTCCGCGCGCCCTGGTGATACGCGATGGGAAACAGGAGCGCATCGCAGGCAGGGAGCTGGTGCTCGGAGACCTGGTGCTGCTTGCCGAGGGCGACCGCGTGCCCGCCGATATGGAACTGCTCAGCACATCGAATTTGACGGCCGATGAATCCATGCTCACGGGCGAGTCCGTGCCGGTGGTCAAGCATGGTTCCCTTGAAGCAAGCGGCAGTCCGGCCAGCCTGGTCTATTCAGGCACCCTGATCACGCAAGGCACGGCAAGCGGCCGGGTGATCGCCACCGGCCCTCACAGCGCGCTCGGTCGCATCGGTGCTTCGCTTGCCACCATGGGAAGCGAGCTGACGCCGATTCAATTGGAAACGCGCCGCGTCGTCAGGAATGTCGCCATCGGCGGTTTGTGTCTCGCCGCCGGCTTGGCATTCACCTATTGGTGGTTGCGCGGCGATGCTCTGCAAGGCCTGCTGGCCGGACTGACGCTGGCCATGGCGATCCTGCCCGAAGAATTGCCGGTGATATTGACGCTTTTCCTGGGATTGGGTGCCTGGCGCCTGGGGCGGGAAAGTATTCTGGCGCGCAGCATACCCGCAATCGAATTACTCGGCGCGACGACGGTACTGTGCGTTGACAAGACGGGTACGCTGACGGCCAACCGCATGGACGTGGCCCAACTGTGGTCGGAGGCCTCCGCCTATGATTGTCAAAGCAGTCAGGCCGGGGCCTTGCAGGAGGAGCTGCATGGATTGCTCGAGTATGCCGTTCTGGCAAGCCATCGGCGGGCGTTTGACCCGATGGAGTCGGCCATCGGCCAGACCGGCGCCCGCTTGCTGGCAAATACGGAACACCTGCATGCCGACTGGCAACTGATCGACGATTATCCGCTGTCGCGGCAAATGCTGGCCATGTCGCGGGTGTGGCAATCGCCGGAACAATCCGAGTTTCTGGTGGCGGCGAAGGGCGCGCCCGAGGCCATCATCGACTTGTGCCATTTGGCGCCGGCGCGCGCCGCCGCCATCGCGGCGCAGGTGCTGGCCATGGCAAACGGCGGTTTGCGCGTGATCGGCGTCGCCAGCGCCACCTTTGTCGCGCCACCCTTGCCTGACAACCAGCATGTCTTTGATTTTAAATTTCTTGGGCTGCTTGGCTTGCACGATCCGGTGCGGCCAGAGGTCCCCGATGCAGTGGCGCAATGTCACGCGGCGGGGATACGCGTGGTGATGATTACGGGCGATCATCCCGCCACGGCACGGGCGATCGCGCAGCAGGCCGGTATTGTCGGCATGGCGGGCGGTTTGATGTCCGGCGTGGAGCTGGCCGCGCTGGACGACACGGTACTACAGGCGCGCTTGACGGATACAGACGTCTTTTGCCGCATCGCGCCGGAGCAGAAGTTGCGTCTGGTGCAAGCTTTCCGCCGCCGTGGCGATATCGTCGCCATGACCGGCGACGGCGTCAATGACGCGCCCGCATTGAAGGCGGCCAACATTGGCGTTGCAATGGGCGCCCGTGGCACCGATGTCGCGCGCGAAGCGGCAGCGTTGGTATTGCTCAAGGATGACTTTTCTTCCCTGCTACTGGCGGTACAACATGGTCGCCGCCTGTTTGCGAATCTGCGCAAGGCCATCGTCTTCATCGTCGCGGTGCATGTTCCCATCGTTGGCCTGTCTATCCTGCCCGTGCTGCTGGGCTGG